>DASXIP010000127.1:0-2460 GCA_036497875.1 Caldimonas sp. | reverse complement strand
TGGTCGTTGCGCGAACGGCCGGTGTGCAGGCGCTTGCCGGCATCGCCGGCGAGCTCGACGAGGCGCGCCTCGATGTTGAGGTGGACGTCTTCAAGCTCGACCTTCCACGCAAACGCGCCGCGCTCGATCTCTTCGCCGATCGTCGCCATGCCGCGGCGAATCGCGGCGAGGTCGGCGGCCGTGATGACGCCCTTGTCGGCGAGCATCGCGGCGTGCGCGAGGCTGCCGGCGATGTCGGCGCGCCAGAGGCGTTGGTCGAACGCGACGCTTGCCGTGTAGCGCTTCACGAGCTCGCTCGTCGGCTCCGAAAAGCGCGCCGACCAGGCCTCGGATTTCTTCTCGAATTGATTCGCGGCCATGGCTCTCGGAGCTCCCGGGGTCATCCCGAGCGTGCGCAACGCACGGATTGTGGTCGTCGGCGCCGCCGCGGCACCCCACGGCAGGGCGTCGGTTGGCGACAATCCCGGCGATGTGCAACCTCAGGATGTGCGCGATTCTATCGGCGGCGTCTTCTTGCCGATGAGCATCGACATGGCCGCGCCAGCCCCGGTCGGCGGCACCGCCCCGCGCACGACCGGTTTCGGCAACACGGTCTTCGACGTTGTCGCGCCTGACGGCGCGGCGCGGCGCGGCCCGGAGTCCGCGTTCGACGTCTGCCACGTCGGCGTCGTCCTGCGCGCGGTCGTTTTCGTGCACGGCGTGATGGCGATCGGCATGGTGTTCGGCGCCGCGAGCTTCGCGGCGTGGCTCGCGCTCACCGCGGCCGGCGCAAGTGTCGCGCTGCCGGCGGTGCTGCTCTGGCTGCTCGTCCTCTGCGGGCTGAAGGCGCCGCTCGCGCGCGCGCCGCTCGCTGTGCAGTGGGCGGTCGTCGTCGCGCTCGGCGCGCTCGCCGCGTTCGCCGCCTCGCGCCTGATCGCCTTGCTGCTGCCGGACGCCTCCACCGGTGCCGGCTTCGCCGCCCTGCTCGGCGCCGGCCCGGCACTCGCCGGCGCCGCGATGGCGGCAGCGATCTTTCTCTGGCTGCGGCTGATGGCCAAGGCGACGCTGCCGGCCGAGACGACAGCGCGCCTCGCCGAGCTGCAGTCGCGCATCCGCCCGCACTTCCTGTTCAACACGCTCAACACCGCGCTGACCCTAGTGCGGCTTGATCCCGCAAAAGCGGAGGGCGTTCTCGAGGACCTCGCCGAGCTGTTTCGCGTCGCCATCACCGAGAGCACCGATTCGGTCTCGCTCGGCGAGGAGGTCGACCTCGCGCGCCGCTACCTCGACATCGAGCAGATCCGCTTCGGCAGCCGCATGCACGTTGCCTGGGAGCTCGACCCGCAGGCGGCGTCGGCGCGCGTGCCGCCGCTGCTGCTGCAGCCGCTGGTCGAGAACGCCGTCCGCCACGGCGTCGAGCCGTCGCTCGAGGGCGGCGTGATTCGCGTGCGAACGAAGGTCAAGCTCGGCCGCGCAGTGCTGTCGATCGCCAACAGCGTGCCCAAGGAGCCATCGCGGCCGGGGCACGGGATGGCGCTGAAGAATGTCCGCGAGCGCTTGCGCCTGATGCATGACGTCGCTGCGCAGTTCGAGATGCGCCAGGACCAGGATGTCTTTCGAGTTCAGATCGTGGTGCCCCTATGAGTGCTGATCCTTCCCAAGTGATGTCCGATCCGTCCGACGCCCCGTTACGCGTGCTCGTCGTCGACGACGAAGAGCTCGCGCGAATGCGCCTGAAGAGCCTGGTCGCCGAGTGCGGCGAGCCGAGTGCCGTCGTCGTCGGCGAGGCAGCCAACGCCGCGCAGGCGCTCGTCTGGCTGGCGACGCACAGCTGCGACCTGTTGCTGCTCGACGTCCAGATGCCGGGCCGCGACGGCACCCAACTCGCCGCCGAGCTGCGGACGCGAACGCCGGCGCCGGCGGTCGTTTTCGTGACGGCGCATCCGGAGCACGCGCTGCAGGCGTTCGATCTCGAAGCGGTCGACTACCTCACCAAGCCCGTCAAACGAGATCGGCTGCAGTCGGCGCTGCGCCGCGTCGCGCAGCGGCTCGGCGCGCCGGTAAAGCCGGGCGGCGCCGTCAAGGTCGACGAGGACGGCCCGGTGATCGTCGTCAGCGACCGGGGCCGCGTCATTCGCGTCCCGGTCTCCGATGTGCTCTACATGAAGGCCGAGCTGAAGTACGTGACGCTGCGCACCGCGGAGCACACGCACGTCCTCGACGACTCGCTCGCCGAGCTCGCCGAGCGCCTCGGCGATCGGTTCCTGCGCGTCCACCGCAACGCGCTCGTCGCCAAGCGCGCCGTGCGCGCGCTCGAGCGGCGTGCGATCGCCGGCGAAAGCGCCGACGACGGCATGGAGGCGTGGGGCGTCTGCATCGCGCCGGTCAACGAGTGGCTCGCGGTCTCGCGCCGGCAAGTGGCGGCGGTCCGCGAGGCGCTGATCGTCCCCGACCGCTAGGGTCCGAGGGTCGCGATCGAGG
>DASXIP010000126.1:0-9939 GCA_036497875.1 Caldimonas sp. | reverse complement strand
CAGGACGAACACGGCAACGTGATCGATCCGCATGGCGGCCGGCGCGACCTCGATGCCAAGCTGCTGCGCCACGTCTCGGCCGCGTTCGTCGAAGACCCGGTGCGCATCCTTCGCGTGGCGCGCTTCGCTGCGCGCTTCGCCGACTTCGCGGTCGCCGCGGAGACCGAGATGCTGATGCGCGAGATGGTCGCCGCCGGTGAGGTCGACGCGCTGGTGCCCGAGCGCGTCTGGCAGGAAGTCTCGCGCGGCCTCATGGAACGCATGCCTTCGCGCATGTTCGAAGTGCTGCGCCGCTGCGGCGCGCTGGCGCGCGTGCTGCCCGAGGTCGATCGACTGTTCGGCGTTCCGCAGCGCGCCGACCACCATCCCGAGGTCGACACCGGCGTGCACCTGATGCTGGTGCTCGACATGACGGCGCGACTCGGCGCGGGCCTGCCGGTCCGCTACGCCTGCCTCTGCCACGACCTCGGCAAGGGGACGACACCGGCCGAGATCCTGCCGAAGCACATCCGCCATGAGGACCGCAGCGTCCAGCTGGCGCGCGCGATGAGCGAACGGCTGCGCGTCGACAACGCCTGCCGCTCGCTAGCCGAGCTCGTCGCGCGCGAGCACGGCAACGTGCATCGCAGCGGCGAGTTCAGTGCGGCGGCGACGGTGCGCCTGTTCGAGCGCTGCGACGCGCTGCGCCGTCCGGAGCGCTTCGCCGAGTTGTTACTGGCGTGCGAAAGCGACGCGCGCGGCTGGCTCGGCCGCGAAGACGCGCCCTATCCTCCGCGCCAACGGCTGGCCGCGGCGTTGCAGCGCGTCGCCGCGGTCGATGCGACCGCGGTCGCCGCCGCCGCCGAGGCGCGCGGCCTCGCCGGCCCGGCGATCGGCGCCGAGATCCACATCGCGCGCGTGCGCGCTCTCGAGGCTGCCGCGTCCTGACGAGCGCGAACGCGCAGGAACGCCTTTGCTCAGAGGCGGTGGCGCCGATCGCCGCTGGCGAAGCCGAGCGGAGCGAAGCTCACCCCCTTGGCGAACGCGATCACCTTGAACAACTCGCCCATCTCGTGCTCGTGGACAAGCTTCAGGGCATCGACGCGACGGCGTACGTCGGCTTCGGCGAGCAGCTCGCCGAGGCCGCAGTCGAGGAGAAAGCTCGCCTGCGAGGTGTAGCCGATCACGTCGAGCCCGGCGGCCTGACCGGCGACGGCGAGTGCGGTGAAGTCGAGATGCGACGTGATGTCCTTCAGGCCGACGTCGGCGAGCGGATCGGGATCGGCGCGATGGCCGCGGTGGCACATCAGCGTGCCGCCTGAGCGCTGCGGGTGGTAGTACTCGTGCTCCGGAAAGCCGTAGTCGATCAGGAAGATCGCGCCGCGCTCGAGCCGCTCGCCGAGCGTCGCGACGAACGCCTCGGCCTGCGCGTGCAGCTCGGTGGTGCTGCCCGGAGGAAACGCAGCGTCGACCGGCGGTCGGTCGGTCGTCGGCCGGTCGCTCCACGCAAACGCCGCGTCCTCGCCGCGCGTGACGCCGCGCGCCTGCCAGGCGGCGCCGTCGAAATGGAGCAGGTCGACCGGCATCGCGTCGAGCACCTCGTTGCCGACGACGACGCCGATGAACGACTCCGGCAGCGCATCGAGCCAGCGGACGCGCTCGCCGAGCGCCGCGGTCGCCTCGCGCTGGCGCTCGCGGAGCGGCGCCGACAGCTCGACGATCGTGTAGCGCCGGACGCGATCGCCGAGTGCATCGAGCAGCCCGGCGGCGAGTGCGCCACTGCCGGCGCCGAACTCCCAGACCTCGTCGCTGCCGGTCGCCGCGAGCGCCTGCGCGAGCTGGCGAGCGAGCGCGCGCGCGTACAGCGGCGAGAGCTCGGGCGCAGTGACGAAGTCGCTCCCCGACTCCGGCGTCCGCCCGACGATTGGCCGACCGCTCGCATAGTAGCCAAGCCCGGGCGCGTACAGAGCGATCGCCATGAAGCGGCTGAACGGAATCCAGCCGCCCGCGCGCTCGATGGCCATGGCGATCCATCGCCCGAGAGCCACCGATACACTGCTGTCGTCCAGGCTCTCGCGCACCGTCGCATTGTAGGAATCGTGGTCCCGACCCCCGACGTTCCGGTCGCAGAGATCGCGCTCGATCGCGCTGCCGCGAGCGCCGCCGCCGAGCCGCGCCGCAAGCTCCCCGTCGAGATCGCAAAGCTCGCGAAGCGCCTGCACCGCCAGGTCGGCCGCGCGATCGCCGACTTCGCGATGATCGAGAACGGCGACCGCGTCATGGTTTGCGTCTCGGGCGGCAAGGACAGCTATTCGCTGCTCGACATCCTGATCGAGCTCAGGGCGCGCGCCCCGATCGAGTTCGACATCGTCGCCGTCAACCTCGACCAGAAGCAGCCGGGCTTTCCCGCCGACGTGCTGCCGCGCTACCTCCGCGAGCGCGGCATCGAGTTCCGCATCGTCGAGCAGGACACCTATTCGATCGTCAAACGTCTCGTCCCCGAAGGACAGACGATGTGCAGCCTGTGCTCGCGCTTGCGCCGCGGCATCCTCTATCGCGTCGCGAGCGAGATCGGCGCGACCAAGATCGCGCTCGGCCACCACCGCGACGACATGGTGGCGACGCTGTTCATGAACATGTTCTTCGGCGGCCGGATGAAGGCAATGCCGGCCAAGCTCGTCAGCGACGACGGCAGGCACGTCGTCATC
This sequence comes from Caldimonas sp., assembly GCA_036497875.1. Taxonomy (GTDB): domain Bacteria; phylum Pseudomonadota; class Gammaproteobacteria; order Burkholderiales; family Burkholderiaceae_C; genus Schlegelella_A. The sequence goes on along the minus strand of DASXIP010000126.1, from coordinate 7,252 downwards.
CGCCCACTCGCCTACGTCGCCGAGCGCGACCTCGCCCGCTGGGCGGCCGAGCGACAGTTCCCGATCATCCCGTGCACGCTCTGCGGCAGCCAGCAGACCCTGCAGCGCGTTCGCATCGGCGAGATGCTGCGCGGCTGGGAGCGCGAGGACCCGGGCCGGATCGATCGCATCTTCGACGCCATGGCGCGGGTCGTGCCGTCGCATCTCCTGGACCGCGATCTGTTCCCCTTCGCGATGCTCGCGGCGACCGGCGTCGCCGATGCCGGCGGCGATCGTGCGTTCTACGCCGACGACTTCGCGGCGCCGTTGCTGTCGCCGGGTCGAGGAGAGCCGCGAAAGTGAAGACGACGACGGTCCTGCTCGCGGCCGTCGCGCTTGCCGGCTGCGCGTCGCTGAGCAGCATCGTCAGCGACGTCTCGAGCTACAGCCATTGGCCGTCGGGGCGCGCGGCCTCGACCTACGCGTTCGAGCGCTTGCCCTCGCAACAGGCGAATCCGCAGCAGGCCCAGCTGCTCGAGGACACGGCGCGGCTCGCGATCGAGGCGGCGGGGTTCGCTCCGGTTGGCGAAGGCGCCGCGCCCGACGTCACGGTGCAGATCGGCGCCCGCATCACCGCCTACGATCCGTCGCCGTTCGACGACCCCTTCTGGTACGGCGGCGTCGGCTACTGGCACCGGCCCTTCGCCTACGGCCGCCGGCCGTACTGGGGACCGTATTGGGGACCCGGCTGGGGTTATGGTGCCTGGGGACCGTACTCGTCGTTTCCGGTCTACGAACGCGAGGTCGCGATCCTGCTGCGCGACAAGCGCACCGGCGAGCCGCTCTACGAAGCGCGCGCCCTGAGCGAAGGAAACACCTCCGGGGTCGCCGACGTGCTGCCGGCGATGTTCGTCGCTGCATTGCGCGACTTCCCGAGCGGCAGCCCCACCAACCCGCACCGGGTCACGGTCGAGAAGGCGCCGTCGCCGCAGTGAGCGCCGGCGGTGGCAGCGCCTCAGCCGGCGCCGCCGCCGATCAGCGCGCGCAAGTCGTTGCGGTAGCCGCTCAGACGTTTCGCCGCCTCGCGCCGCTGGGCTGCGCTCGTCGCGTTGTGAAGCGCGCTTGCCAGCGCGCAGTTGTGCGCTGCGACGCGGTCGGCGTAGGCGCGATACGCGTCGCGCGGCGATTGGCCAATCGCGCGCAGGAAGGCGCGCACCTGGACGAGCGCGTCATCGCGGACCGGATTCGACTCCCGCAACCGACGCAAGAACGCCAACGCCTCCTGCTGGCGAGCCCTGCGCTCGGCGTCAACGACCTCGGCGCTGTACGGCGAGCCGCGGACCGATTCGACGACGAGCGCGCGCTCGGCATCGTCGAGCTTGCCGTAGAACATCTCGGCACGGTCGACCTCGCGCCCGACCATCGCGCGCTGCCGGCGCTGCGCGCTCTTTTGCAGATGCTCGTCGCGGAACTCCTCGTTGGTCGCGGCGAAGCGCTCTTCGATGTGGCTGAACTGCGCCGGCTTCAGCGTCAGCGCGACGTCGGTGATCGCCGGGGCGAGGGTCTGCAGGATCGGATCGAGGCGGTCGCGAATCTCGCCCGCCCACGCGCACATCCGCTCGGGCGTCGTGTCGTCGGCGATCTCGGCTTCGGCGCGCGCGAGTAGCTGCACGTAGTCGGACAACTGCGTGCGGCGATGCCAGGCAAACGCGTCGTCGAGCGCTGCGCGCACGCGCAGCGACTGGGCGTCGTCGAAGTCGACGTAGCCGTCGAGCCAGCGAAACGCGATCGTGTCCGCCTGACCGTAGCCGAGCTTGACCATGCTGCAGCCGCCGAGGACGAGCGCGAGCGCGACGCCGAGCGCCGCGATAATCGACAACCGGCCAGCGGGCCGGGGCAACGCGGAAGTCGGCATGGGCTTGAATGTCGTGGTCATGGCGGCTGGGCAGGGAACGCGAATGCGTTCGGAGCGGCCGAAGGTGCTGCACACGCTCGCCGGGCGCCAGCTATTGCAGCATGTTCTCGGCGCGGTGGCTGGGCTCGGCGCGAGCCGCACCGTCGTCATCACCGGCCACGGCGCCGATGCGGTCGAGCGCAGCGCGCGCGCTCCCGGGCTCGTGTTCGTCCGCCAGCAGCCACAGCTCGGCACCGGCCACGCACTGCTGCAGGCGGCGCCCGTCCTCGACGACGGCGGCACGACGCTGGTGCTGAACGGCGATGTCCCGCTGATCGAGGCCGAGACCCTGAAGCGGCTCGTCGCCGCCGCAGGCGCCGACCGGCTCGCCCTGCTGACGATCGCGCTCGATGACCCGCGCGGCTATGGCCGCGTCGTCCGCGCCGCGAGCGGCGCGATCACGGCGATCGTCGAGGAAAAGGATGCCTCCGCCGACGTCCGCGCGATCCGCGACGTCTACACCGGCGCGATGGCGGCGCCGACGCTCGCATTGAAGCGCTGGCTCGCCGCGCTGCGCGATGACAACGCCGCCGGAGAGTACTACCTCACCGATGTCGTCGGCATGGCCGTCGCCGACGGGGTCGCCGTCGTCGGCGTCGCCGCGCGCGACGAGACGGAAGCGCTCGGCGTCAACAGCCCGGCGCAGCTCGCCGAGCTCGAGCGGCGCCACCAGCGCGCGCAGGCGGAGCGGCTGATGGCCGCAGGCGTCCGGCTCGCCGATCCGGCGCGGTTCGATGTTCGCGGCGAGCTGCGTTGCGGACGCGACGTCGAGATCGACGTCGGCTGCATCTTCGAGGGCAGCGTCGAGCTCGGCAACGACGTTCGCGTCGGTGCCCATTGCATGCTTCGGAACGCGCGCATCGGCGCCGGCGCCGTCATCCGCCCGTACACGCACATCGACGGCGAGGCACTCGGCGCTGCCGTCGGCGAGCGGACGCTGGTCGGCCCGTACGCGCGTCTGCGCGGCGGCGCCGAGCTCGGCGCCGACGTCCACGTCGGCAACTTCGTCGAGATCAAGAACTCGACGCTCGGCGACGGCGCCAAGGCGAACCACCTCGCCTACCTCGGCGATACGACCGTCGGCGAGCGCGTCAACTTCGGCGCCGGCAGCATCACCGCAAACTACGACGGCGCCAACAAGCACCGCACGACGATCGGCGCCGACGCCCACATCGGCAGCAATTGCGTCCTCGTCGCGCCGGTCGATATCGGCGCCGGCGCGACGATCGGCGGCGGCTCGACGATCGCGAAAGAGGCGCCTGCCGGCGAGCTGACGGTCGCGCGAGCGCGGCAGACGACCCTGCGCGGCTGGAAGCGGCCCGTCAAGCGCTGAGCGCGCGCACGGCGAGGCAAAGGTCGGCCCACGCCTTCGCTTTCTCCGCCGGGTTGCGGAGCAGGAAGGCAAGCGTGAAGGTGACGACGATCGGCACACCGTCGTGGACATGGACGCGACCACGCAGGCCGGCAAGCGGCGATGCGGCGCCGAGCAACGCGGCAGCAGCGGCACGGCCGAACGCGAGCACGCAGCGCGGCCGGACGGCGTCGATCGCCGCACGCACCGGCGCAGCGGCGATGTCGGTGCGTGCGCTGTCGGGAGCACCGCCGGCGGCATCGACCGTGACGCAGGCGGCACGGCGCTCGCGGCTCGGCGCGACCAGACCGACGCCGATCGCGCGCAGCATGTTCTCGAGCAGCAGTTGCTGCTGCGGGTCGCCGTCGTCGAGACGATCGCTGACGACGAGCCAGTCGGCCGGCGCGAGGCCGGGCACCTGCAGCGGCTCGCGTGCCGGCGCTGCGGCGACGCGCTCCGCTTTGGCCTCGGCCGTCGTCGCCGCGCGCGCGGGCACGGCCGCGACGCGGTCGGCCGACATGGCCGCCTCGCGCGCCGCCGACGTCGGCGCGGCTTGGGGCTGCCAGAGCCGAACGCCCATCTCGCGCAGCATCGCGCGCTGGCGCTCAGTCCAGCGCATCGCCCGCCTCGCCTTCGGGAACGTCAACGCTCATCACGATCGCATCCTCGCGCTGCCCTGCGGGAGCGGGGTAGTAGCCTTTGCGGCGGCCGACCGGGGCGAAGCCGAGCCGTCGGTACACCTCGCGCGCCTCGTCGTTGCTCTCGCGAACCTCGAGCCACAGTCGGTCGGCCTGGCGCGTCCGGCACAGCCGCACCAGCTCGGCGAACAGTCGGCGGGCATGGCCGTGCCGGCGCGCCGCCGGCGCGATCGTGAAGTTGAGCAGGTGCATCTCGCCGGCGCCGGGCATTGCGACCAGGTAGCCGACGAGGCCGCCGTCGACATGGTTGAGCGTCCATGCGGTGTAGCCGGCGGCCAGCGAGTCGACGAAGTTGCCGCGCGTCCACGGGAACGCATAGACGGCGAGCTCGAGCTCGACGACGCCGTCGAGCGACGCGAGCGTCATCGGCCGCAGCATCGCCAGCGTCGGATCGAGGCGCGCGCTCATCGCGAATGCCTCGCCGATCGCGCTGCGCGCTCGGCCTCCGTCTCCGCGATCTTGTCGCGTACGTAAAGCGGCAGCGCGAGTGCGGGATCGACGGCGGCGCCGTCGGTCCAGGCCGTCTCGGCCACGCGCAGCAAGGCAAGCGCCGTCGGCGCTGCGCCCGGCACGAGCACGGCATCGCCTGTCTGGAGGCGCGCGCCGAAGGTGCCGATCGCGTTGCCGGCGACGAGCACCGGCGGCGCGGCACGCCAGAGCTCGGCCAGCGATTCGCAATCGCCGAGCAGCGGCGCGGTGCGCGTCGCCCAGCGGCCGTCGGCGTGCTCGTACTCGGCGGCATAGATCTGGTCCATGCGGGCATCGAGCAGTGCCCAGACGCGCCCATTCGCGCCATCGTGACGGGCGTCCTCGGCGACGGCGAGGAGCGTATCGATCGGCAGCACGCGCTTGCCGGCGCCGAACGCGAGGCCCTGCGCGACCGCGCACGCCGTGCGCAGGCCGGTGAATGCGCCGGGGCCGCGGCCGAACGCGATCGCGTCGAGATCGGTGAGCGCGAGACCGGCCTCGGCGAGCACGCCGAAGATCGCCGGCAGCAGCGTCGTCGACGCCTGCGCGCCGCCGCCGCCGTCGCGGACGAGCAGGCGACCGTCGCTTTGCAGCGCGACCGTCATCCGCTCGGTCGAGGTGTCGAAGGCAATCAGCGCCGCCATCGCGATGAGCGCGCCGTGGCGTCGCCGAAAAGTCGCATCGGAACGAGTTTAGCGGCGCCGCATACGCGCAGTCGCGACACGATCGCGTGCCATCATCGTCGCCATGCCATCGCCTTCGTCGAGCCTGCCGCGCGTTCGCATTGGCCGCGCCGCCGCGCTCGCGGCGGCAGCGCTGCTCGCCGCCATTGCGGTGCCGGACGCAGCGAGCGCGCGCGATCCGACGCGACCGACCAAGCCGACGGCTGCTGCGGCGATGGCGACGACCAATGTGCGCGCGCTGCCGCGCGCCGTCGAGTCGGCGCTCGCGCGCGGCGGCGTGCCGCGCGACGCGATGGTCGCCTGGGTGCAAGAGGTCGAAGCGCCACGCCCGCGGCTCGCCTGGCAGGCCGACAAGGCGGTCAATCCGGCGTCGCTGATGAAGCTCGTCACCACCTTCGCCGGCCTCGAGTTGCTCGGCCCGGCGTACACCTGGTCGACGCCGGTCTGGCTACAGGGCAACGTCGCCGACGGCGTCCTCACCGGTAATGTCGTCATCAAGGGCAACGGCGATCCCAAGCTCGTTCTCGAGCGGATGTGGCTGCTGCTGCGCCGGCTGCAGCAGGCCGGCGTCCGCGAGATCCGCGGCGACATCGTCCTCGACCGCAGCGCCTTCGATCCCGGCGACATGAACCCGGCCGACTTCGATGGCGAGCCGCTCCGGCCCTACAACGCCGGCGCCGATGCGCTGCTTCTCAACTACCGCTCGGTGCTGTTGACGTTCACGCCCGATCCCGGTCGCGGCGTCGCCACGATCGCCGTCGACCCGCCGCTCGCCGGCGTCCAGGTCGACGCCAGCGTGCCCTTGACGAGCGGCCCGTGCGACGACTGGCGCGGAACCCTGAAGGGCGAGCTCGACGATCCGCTCCGCCTGCACTTCGCCGGCGCGTTCCAGATCGCATGCGGCGAGAAGGTCTGGCCGATCGCGTACGCCGATCCGAAGAGCTACAACGCGCGCGCCCTCGCCGGCCTCTGGGCCGAAGAGGGCGGCAAGCTCAGCGGCAGCGTCCGCGACGGCACGGCGCCAGCGCTGACGCCGAGCTTCGAGCTCCGCTCGCCGGCGCTCGCCGAGGTCATCCGCGACATCAACAAGCTCAGCAACAACGTGATGGCGCAGCAACTCTTCCTCACGCTCGGCGCAACGCAGCGTGGCGCCGGCACGCCATTGGCGGCACGCGACGCCGTCCGCGAATGGCTGAATGGCCGCGTCGGCAGCAGCGCAGCGAACGTTGCCGTGATCAGCAACGGCTCCGGGCTGTCGCGCGACTCGCGCCTCAGCGCAGCGCTGCTCGGCCGGCTGCTGCAGGCGGCGTGGTCGAGCGCCGTCATGCCCGAGTTGATGAGCTCGCTGCCGGTCGCCGGGGTCGACGGCACTCTGCAACGCACGACAGGCGCACCTGGCCGCGCGCACCTAAAGACCGGCTCGCTGCGCGACGTCGTCGGCGTCGCCGGCTACGTGCTTGCCGATTCGGGCCGGCGCTATGTCGTCGTCGGCATCGTCAACCACGCCAACGCGAACGCGGCGCGGCCGGCACTCGAGGCGCTCGCCGAGTGGGCGGCGAGTGACGCACCGGCGCTGTCGCCGACCGCCGCCGGGCCGCCCTGACCGCGCTGGTGCCCTGGCGTCAGAACGGGTTGTTCTGCGCGCGGTTGATCGCGAGTGTCCCGAAGCTGCTCTGCGCAGTCGCGGCCAGGTGGCGGTCGTCGGCCCAGAAGAAGAGAGCAGTGCCGGTGTCAACGAAGGTCTGCGCTGTGCAGTCGAGGGCCGACGGCGGCACGAAGGTCGACTTGGTGAGGTCGCAAACGCCCTGGGTCGTGTTGGTGAAGCCGCCGAAGCCGGCCACAGTCGCCGCCTCGGTGACGAACTCGTCGAGCAGGATGAGGCCGATCTTGCGCCCGTCGTTGACGATCGTCGCCCGCATCCCGGCGTTGTAGCGAAACGAGAGTTGCGTCAGCAGGGCGGCGCGGTCGATGTCGGTGTTGGCAGCGCGCTCGGCGACGCCGAACGGCGTCACGCCCATGTCGAAGATGGTCGCCAACAGCACCTTGGCGCCGAGGTCGGTGAGCCGGTTGACCTGCCGGCCGGTCTCGGCGCCCGCCGCCTCGACGTTGGCGATCAGCT
>DASXIP010000125.1:0-2221 GCA_036497875.1 Caldimonas sp. | reverse complement strand
CGCGCGGCCCGGCACTGATGCCGGCGAGCGCGGCATCGATCCGCTGCGCCGCTGCGTCGATGAGCGCGGGCGGAAAGCGCGGCTGCGGTCGATCAGGCGCGTCGACCATGTGGCCGGTGAAGACGATCGCCTGCCGCGGCGGCGGCGGCGCCGAGGCGGGAGCGCTCATTGCCGCTCGACCACGACCGGAACGATCGCGAGCGAAACGCGGGCGCGCTGCGCGGCGATCTCGGCCTCCTCGCGGCTGCGATACGGGCCGGCCTGGACGCGATAGAGCGCGCTGTCGGCGACGATCGTCAGCAGTGGCGTGAGCCAGCTCGCTTCGGCGTCGGCGCCGACGCGGCGGCGAAAGCTCTCGGCGCCGTCGCGCTGGCGAAAGGCGCCGAGCTGAACCCAGAAGCCGCGCCCGGGATCGGTGGCAACAGGCGCTGCGGCGACGAAGGCGACATCTTGCGACGACACGGTCGCCGTCTGCGGCACGACTGCGGCTGGCACGACCACGACCGGCGCGGCGGCTGCCACCGGCGACGGCGCCGTCGCGGCGGCGAGCGCCGCTGGAGCCGGGTCGACGTTGTCGCTCGGCACACCGCCTCTGCCGCCGCGCCGCCACGCACCGGTGCGGATGTCGTCGAACGTGATGCGCTCGAGCTCGACTGGCGCGACACCGCGCAGGAGATCGAGCTTCAACGCCGCGGTGTAGCTGAGGTCGACGATGCGGCCGGCAACGAAGGGGCCGCGGTCGTTGATACGCACCAGCACCTCGCGCCCGTTCGCCGGATTGCGGATGCGCGCATAGCTCGGGATCGGTAGGGTCGGATGCGCCGCGGTCATCGCGTACATGTCGTAGGGTTCACCGCTCGACGTCATGTAGCCATGGAACTTGCGGCCGTACCACGACGCGAGGCCGCGTTCGCGAAATGGCACGTCGCGCGTCTCGGGAACGTATTTGCGGCCCGCCATCTGGTAGGGCTTGTTCGCGCCGCCGGGCCGGATCGGCTCGATCCGCGGCTCGGCATCGGGACGGCCGGCGAGATCGGCGGGCGCATCAGCGCCGGGCCCGTCGGTTCCGCGCGCGGCGCCGCCGTCGACCGACGGCACGCGAGCCGGCCCCGACGCACAGCCGCACAGCGCGGCGACCAACGACGCCGCAACGGCGGCGTGCAGGAATCGCGGCGCCTTCGCGACGAGCCCGAAACGCATGGCCGCGACCTTACCCGATGCGGCACACGGCGGCCCGCGGGCGTGTGGGCGCTCGTTCGTCCTGCCGATGTGGCTGGCGGCGCTCGATCTCCATGGCGCCGTCAAGGCCACGCCGAGTGCTTTCGGCCAGCGCCTGCGCCGCCATCGACCCTCTCCTACGCAGATCGACTGCGCGCGCCGACAGATCGCGGCCGGCGATGCTGCGACAGTGGTTGCGGGCGTCGGTGCCTCGTCGCAAGGCCCGCCGCCCGAAACTGAAACTTTGCAATGAGGACAGGCATGAACAAGGACCAGGTGAAGGGCCGCGTCGAGCAGGCCAAGGGCAACGTCAAGGAAAACGTCGGCAAGGCGGTCGGCAATCCGAATCTACGCGACGAAGGTACGGCAGAGAAGGTCGCCGGCAAGACGCAGGCGACCTATGGCGACGCCAAGGAGAAGGTCAAGCACACCGTCGACAAGGCGTAGCGGCGTGATGCGACTCTGAATCGTCAGAGGTCGCACAGGGTCGGGCCGACGTCGAAACGACGGGGCCCGTCAACGGCGGCAGTGCCGGGCCACCTGCACTGCCGCCTTCTCGTGGATGCACGCTCGCCAACGCGGCGGCTTAGGCCCAGAGCGCGCGCACGCGCGCGCCGAGATCGACGCTCGTCGCCACGGCGCGGGCCGGCGCGTCGGCGCGCCCATCGCGTGCCGGCTCGACGTGCTCGAACAGGCCGTGCAACGGCGGCGGCAGGAAGCGGCTGATCGACCCGTAGACGTGACGGTCGCCGAACGCCGCTTGCTGCGACACGTAGAAGCGCTGCGGCACGAGCAGGTGCAGATGGTGACGTGCACGCGTCATCGCGACATAGAGGAGCCGGCGCTCCTCCTCGACCTCGGCGACGCTGCCGGTCGCCATGTCGGACGGCAGACAGCCGTCGACGACGCGCAGCAACGAGACCGCGCTCCACTCCTGCCCCTTCGCGGAATGAATCGTCGACAGGATGAGGTAGTCCTCGTCGCGACCGGGTGGCCCCGCCTC
>DASXIP010000124.1:0-1516 GCA_036497875.1 Caldimonas sp. | reverse complement strand
TTGAGGCCGGCAAGAGAGACGTCGTTGCGCTCGCCGGTGAACGCGCCGTCGGCGCCGACCAGCTTCTTCGGCACGATGAAGAGCGAGATGCCGCGCGTGCCGGGAACGAGCTTGCCATCGTCGTCCGGAATCTTGGCGAGGACGAGGTGGACGATGTTCTCGCTCAGCTCGTGCTCGCCGTTCGAGATCCACATCTTGTTGCCGCGCAACCGGTAGCGCGGGCCGAGCGGGTCGCTCTCGAAGTCGGCGCCGTCGGGAGTCGCGCGCGTCGCGACGTCCGACAGGCTCGAGCCCGCCTGCGGCTCCGACAGGCACATCGTCCCCGAGAAGCGCCCGGCGAACTCGTTCTTCGCGAACACCTCCTGCTGCAACGGCGTGCCGTGCACCATCAGCAGGTTGGCGTTGCCGCTCGTCAGCATGCCGCCGCCGCCGATGCCGATCCCCGCCTTCGAGAAGAAGCTGTTCGCCGCCATCTCGACGACGCACGGCAACTGCATGCCGCCGATCTCGTAGTCTTGCGACGCCGCCAGCATCCCCGACTCGCCGTACGCGCGCGCTGCGGCGTGGCTCGCCTCGGGCAAATGGACCTTGTCGCCGTCGAACCAGGGCTCCTCGGTGTCGGCGACGCGGTTGAACGGCGCGTATTTTTCGCGCGCGATGCGCTCGCAGGTGTCGAGCACCGAATCGAAGGTCTCGCGCGAATGGTCTGAGTAACGCGACCGCTCGCGCAGCGACTCGACGTCGAGCCAGTCGTAGAGAAGGAATTCGACGCTCTGGCGATAGCTCACGGCGATGCCTCTCGGGCGCGGGCGGCCGGCGCGGCGCGCGACGGCCGGCCCGTGGCAGGTCTCAGAGCACCTCGAACACGCCCGCCGCACCCATGCCGCCGCCGATGCACATCGTGACGACGACTCGCTTGGCGCCGCGGCGCTTGCCTTCGATCAGGGCATGTCCGGTGAGGCGCTGACCACTGACGCCGTAGGGATGGCCGACCGCGATCGCGCCGCCGTCGACGTTGAGCCTGTCCATCGGAATGCCGAGCTTGTCGGCGCAGTAGAGCACCTGTACCGCGAACGCCTCGTTGAGCTCCCAGAGGTCGATGTCGTCCACCTTCAGGCCGAGGCGCTTCAGCACCTTCGGCACCGCGAACACCGGGCCGATGCCCATCTCGTCGGGCTCGCAACCGGCGACGGCAAAACCGAGGAAGCGGCCGAGCGGCTTCAGGCCGCGCTTGCTCGCAAGCTCCTCGTTCATGACGACGACCGCGCCGGCGCCGTCACTGAACTGGCTCGCGTTGCCGGCCGAGATCACGCCGCCGGGGATCGCCGGCTTGATGTCCTTGATGCCGTCGTACGTCGTCCCCGGGCGGATGCCCTCGTCGGCGCTGACGGTTACCTCCTTCGAACGCAGCCCCATCACCGCGTCGGCGACGCCGGCGATTGTCGTCACCGGAATCAGCTCGGCGTCGAAGCGGCCGGCGTCGCGCGCCGCGGTCGCCTTCTGCTGGCTCGCCGCG
>DASXIP010000123.1:0-3343 GCA_036497875.1 Caldimonas sp. | reverse complement strand
TACGGCGCGCCGATCGCAAGCACCGGGTCGCCGACCTCGAGACTCTTCGGGTCGCCGAGGCGAACCACCGGCAGGCCCTTCGCATCGATCTTCAGCACCGCGATGTCGGTCGCGGTATCGAGCCCGAGCACCTTGGCCGTGTACTCGCGACGGTCGCTCAGCTTGACGGTGACGTCCTTGGCCTCCCGGACGACGTGGGCGTTGGTCAGGATGATGCCGTCCGGGCTAATGATGAAGCCCGACCCGAGGCCCTTGAACGGCATCGACGGGCTCTGGCCGCCGCGCTGCCCGAAGCCGGGAACGCCGCGGAAGAAGCGGAAGAACGGATCGTCCTCGATCCCGGGCGGCAGTCCCTGCTCCTCGAGCGAGGCCTTGTGGCTGCCCTCGACGGTGACGCCGACGACGGCCGGCGCCGATTGCTTGACGATGGCGCGGTAGTTGGGGACTTGCCCCGGCGCGATGTTCAACGGCGCCGGCGGCACGACCCGCTCGCCCTGCTGCGACACGGCGGCCTGGGCGACGACGGCCGCTGGTTGGTCGTGCTTGAACCAGTGGGGCAGGTCGATCGCTCCGGCCGTCCCGACGACGGCGATGCCGGCGCCGAGCAGCGCCGCATTCAATGGCTTCAGCTTCAATCAGTTCTCCTGCAGTGGAAGCGGACCAGTTCCGCCTCCGTGCAAGATAGGACCGCTCGATTAGAAATCCATTACGACTGCGTTAGGCGAACGTTAAGACGACCAAAGCACTGCGGCCCCGGGGGTTGCCGGGGCCGCAGACCTTCTGAGAAGGGTCTAGCTCAGGCGCGGCGACGCCGGCGCGAGACGAAGCCGAGCGCACCGAGGCCGGCGAGCATCAGCGCGTACGTCTCGGGCTCCGGGACGGCAGCGGTGAAGGGGAGCGACACCTGCAACACCGCCGGCCCGCCGCAGCATTCGCCGTAGACGAGTTGGAAGGGCATGTTGCCGCTCGCGCCGGTGTACGTGAACGTCGAGGTGGTTGGGGCCGTCGGGCCGGGGTCGAAGCCGAGATTCACGCCGCCGATGATCAGCGTCAGGCCATCGTCGTGGGTGACCGTGAACGTCTGGCCGTTGGTCACCGTCACCAGCCCGCTAAACGTCACCAGCGTGCCCTGGGTTCCGCTGTCCATCAGCGATGCCAACGTGCCCGCCGTGTTCTGCGTGATGTTGAAGGCGCTGCTGCTCGCCAGCCAAGTGCCGACCGTCGCGCCCGTGGCGTTGAAGTTAAACGGCGAGTTGACGCTGAAGGTGACGTCCGGAGTCGTTCCCGGCACGTTCGCCGGTATCGCGTTCTGGCTGGTCGCCTCGGAGACGTGCCAGAGGCTGCCCGTTGCAACTTGCGCCTGCGCGCCCACCGCACCGGCCGCGAGTAACGCGGCGGTACAGATCCGTTTCAAACCGTTCATGTCTTCTCCTCTTGTCAGATCGCCCGTGCCAGAAATTGGCAGTGTCGTTCGCTCCCGCGACCGACCGAGGGCCGACGCTAATCGAAAATTCGGTCGGCGGCACCCCTTGCTCAGGGGGTAACGGGAAACGAAGTGATGACATGGAGGCCGCCCAGCACGGAGCGCCCCAGGCGAATCGTCGCGCCGTGCGCGCCGGCAACGCTGCGCACGATCGCAAGGCCGAGGCCGCTGCCCGACTCGGTCGCTTCCGATCGGCGATAGAAGCGGTCGAAGACGCGCCCGTGCTCGCTCTCGGGGATTCCCGGCCCCGAGTCGTCGACTTCGAGCACGATCTGCGCGCCATCTTCCCGCACCCGCACCTCGACGCGCGATCCGGGTGGCGAATAGCGGACTGCGTTGTCGACCAGGTTGCGCGCGAGCAGGCCGAGCGCCACCGCATCGCCACTGACGAATGCCTGGCCGACGGCGATCAGCGCGATCGTCAGCGAACGCGAATCGGCCAATGCGCGCGAATCGTCGATCGCCTGGCGAGCGATCGCGACGAGGTCGACACGCTCGACGGGCAGGACCGCATCGGGCTCCGAGCGCGCCAAGGCCAGCAACTGCTCGACCAGACGCGAGGCGCGCGCGATGCCCTCAGCGATCGCCGAGCGCGCCGCTTCGCGCGCCTCGGCATCGTCGGCACGGCGCAGCAGCTCGAGCTGTAGCTTCAGCGCGGTGAGCGGCGAGCGCAGCTCGTGCGCGGCGTCGGCGACGAACGCGCGCTGGCTGTCGAGCGCAACGCCGAGCCGTGCCAGAAGTGCGTTGAGCGCGTGCGCGACGGGTGCGACCTCGTCGGGAAGATCGCCGGTCGGCACCGGCGCGAGCGAGCGGGCATCGCGGGCACGCACATCGCGCGCGAGGCGATCGAGCGGCGCCAGATTGCGCGCTGCGAGCCACCAGATCGCGAGGGCAGCGAGCGGCGTCATCAGCAGCAGTGGCAAGACGCTTCGCCACGCCGCATGGGCGGCGAGCCGCTGTCGGATGTCGACCGGCTGCGCAACCTGGATCACGCGCTCGCGGGTGGCGACGCCGAAGGTGCGCCAGGCGCGGCCGTCGACGTTGAGCGTCGCCAGGCCGAGCAGCGCGCGCGCCGGCAACGACGCGTGCGGCCGCGAGGCGTAGACATTGCGGCCGTCGACGGTCCAGATCTGGATCACGAAGTCGAGCTGCGCGTCGGCCAGCGAGTCGGCCTGCGCCGGATCGATCTCGCCCTGGTCGCGCAGCGAAAGCGCCATCTGCTGCAGCTGGTAGTCGAACAGCGCCTCGGTCTCGCCGAGCACGTTGTGATAGGTGATCGCCGCCATCACCGCCGCGGCGATCGCAAGCAAGCCGACCAGCGAGACCAAGAGCCTCAGGCGCAGCGAGTTCATGGCCGATCGCCGGTGTCGATGAAGTAGCCGACGCCGCGCACGTTGCGGATGAAATCGGCGCCGAGCTTTCGGCGCAGCTGGTGGATGTAGACCGAGACCGCGTTGCTCTCGATCTCCTCGCCCCAGCCGTAGAGGCGGTCCTCGAGCTGCGCGCGCGACAGCACCGCGCCGGGCCGCGCCATCAGCGCCTCGAGCACCGCGTACTCGCGCGCCGACAGCGGCACCGGCTGACCGTGCAGGGTGACGCGCCGCTGCGCCGGATCGAGCGTGACGGCGCCCTGTGCAAGCACCGGCTCGCCACGACCGGCATGGCGGCGCAGCACGGCACGGATGCGGGCGGCGAGCTCGTCGAACTCGAACGGCTTGACGAGGTAGTCGTCGGCGCCGGCGTCGAGACCGGCGACGCGATCACCGCGCGCGTCGCGCGCGGTAAGCACGATCACCGGCGTCGCGTCATGGCGCGCGCGCAGCGCCCGCAGCACCTCGAGGCCGTCGGCCGGTCCGCCTG
>DASXIP010000122.1:0-16426 GCA_036497875.1 Caldimonas sp. | reverse complement strand
CAGGAATGAAGCCGAAGATCCTCATCGTCGAGGACGAGCCCGGCATCGCCGACACGCTGCAGTACGCGCTGCGCACCGAAGGCTTCGAGCCGCACTGGTGCGCGACCGGCGAGGACGCGCTGGCGAATGTGCGCGCGGCGGCCCCGGCGCTCGTCATCCTCGACGTCGGCCTGCCCGATGCGAGCGGCTTCGAGATCTTCCGCCGCCTGCGCGAGACGAGCGACGTCCCGGTCGTCTTCCTGACCGCGCGCAGCGACGAGATCGATCGCGTCGTCGGCCTCGAGCTCGGTGCCGACGACTACATCGCCAAGCCGTTCTCGCCGCGCGAGCTCGTCGCCCGCGTGCGCGGCGTCCTACGCCGGACGGGCAGGGCGTCGACGGCGGCCGCCGCAGCACCGGCGACGTCGACGATCGCGAGCGGCCCGATCGTCGTCGACGAGGGCCGCATGCAGGTGCGCTACTACGGCCGCGCGCTCGAGCTGTCGCGCTACGAGTTCGGCCTGCTGAAGACGCTGGCGTCGCGGCCGGGCCATGTCTTCACCCGCGAGGCGCTGCTCGATCGCGTCTGGGGCGACGACAGCGACAGCATGGACCGCACCGTCGACGCCCACGTCAAGACGCTGCGCGCCAAGATGAAGGCGATCGCTCCTGGCCGGGAGCCGATCCGGACCTTGCGCGGCAGCGGCTATGCGCTGGCCGAAGATTTGCCGGCGGTGCCGGCGTGAGCGTGAAGAGGGGGGATCGTTCGATGCTGTGGATGCTGCTGAGGAAGGTCGCATGGGTTGCCGCGCTCGCGGTCGCATTCACAGCGAGCGCATTTGCGCAGCCGGCCGGAGTGCCGAAGGCGGCGAGCCCGATCCCGCCGAGCTTTGCGCTGTTGTCGCTCGTCGGCGACCAGTTCAGCGTCGTCATGCGAGGCGAAGAGATCGGCTCGCACATCGATCCGAACCGGCGTCGCGTCTACCCCGTCGATGCCGCGGTGCTCGACGACATCGCCCTCGATACCGCCGAACAGGTGCTCAAGAAGCTGCGGCCGGTTTCGCCGGTCGTGCGCTTCTCGATCCGCGATCCGCGACTGTTCGACCTCCAGGACAAGCTCCTCGAAGATGGCGGCGGCCTGCGCGATGCCCTCGCCAAGCTGCTTCGCGAGCAGCAGGCGACGCGGCTCGTGCTCGTCACGAAGTGGCGCGACAACGCGCAGTTCAAGCTGATCGACGGGACGACGGGAACCGGCAAGATCAGCGGCCTCGGCTTCTACGTCGACACGACCTACCTCTACGTGAATCGGGAAACCGGCAATCAGGGCGAAGGCTTCCTCGGCCCGTTCGCGTATCTGACAGTCACGATCGTCGACACCGCGACGATGAAGCCGCTCCGCGCGATCCAGGCGCGCGAATCGGAGATGAACCTGCCGGTCGATACCAAGGGAGTCGTGCACGCCTGGGACGCCCTCACCCCGCAAGGCAAGGTCGATGCACTCGACCGCGTCCTGCGCCGCGCGGTCGAGAGCGCGACCACCGCTGCCCTTGCCGACTGACGCATCGACGAAGCCGCGGTCGGTGCCGGCCGCGAAGGGCGCGCCGTGACCAAGCGGACCCGCATCTTCATCGGCATCCTTGTCGCCTACGCGCTCGGCGTCGCGTTCCTGATGTATCGCCAGCTCGGCGACATCGACCCGCGCTACCGCGAGTCGGCCGAGGATTCACTCGTCGAGACTGCGCTGCTGATGGCGTCGCTGGTCGAGAACGCATCGCCCGACGGCATGCTGCACGTCGACGCCCTCGCGCCGCTCTTTCGCAGGGTCTACGCGCGCCGCTTCGTCGCCGACATCTACGGCGTCGAAAAGACGCGCGTCGAGCTGCGCATGACGGTCGTCGACCGGCAGGGAACGGTGGTCTTCGATTCGCTGGCGCAGCCCGGCGCGGCGTCATCGCCCGCGTCGGCAGCGACGTCGCAGATCGGCGCCGACCATTCGCGCTGGCACGACGTCTTCCTCGCCCTGCGCGGCCGCTACGGTGCGCGCACGACGGCCGACGTCGAAGGCGACCCGCGTACGTCGGTGATGTACGTTGCCGCGCCGATCCACGACATCTCGCGAGGCGGCGCCGGCGAGATCATCGGCGCCGTCAGCGTCGGCAAGCCGGTGCAGAGCTTCGGCCAGTTCGTCGAGGCGGCGCGCCGGAAGACGCTCGAGCTCGGCGCGACCTCGGTGGTTGCGGTGCTGCTCCTCGTCGTCATCCTCTCGGTCTGGCTGGTGCGGCCGTTCGGCGTCCTCTCCGACTACGTGCGCTACGTCCGCGCCGAGCGCAGCTTCTCGCTGCCCCGGCTTGGCCGGCGTGCCCTCGGCGCGTTCGGCGCCGCTTACGACGAGATGCGCGACGCGCTCGCCGGCCGCAACTACGTCGCCGACTACGTGCAGACGATGACGCACGAGGTGAAGGGGCCGCTGTCGGCGATCCGCGGCGCCGCCGAGTTGCTGCAGGAGCCGATGGCCGACGCCGACCGGGCGCGCTTCGTCGCCAACATCGCGCGCGAGACGCAGCGCATCCAGGAGCTCGTCGACCGCATGATGGAGCTGACCGCGCTCGAGTCGAGGCGAAGCCTCGACCACGCGGCGCCGGTCGCGCTGCGCGCGCTCGCCGTCGAGGTCGCCGCGAGCGCGGCGCCGGCGGCCCTTGCCCGCGGCGTCGTCGTCGACGTCGTGCCGGGCGACGACGATCCGGTCGTCGAGGGCGACGCCTTTCTCCTCCAGCGTGCGCTCGCCAACCTGGTCGACAACGCGATCGACTTCTCGCCCGCCGGCGGCGGCATCTCGATCGCGGTCGTCGCGCATCCCCGGAGCGCCGACCTTGTCGTTCGCGACGAGGGGCCCGGGATCCCCGAGTTCGCCGAGAACAAGGTGTTCGAGAAGTTCTATTCGCTGGCGCGGCCGGTGACGGCGAAGAAGAGCACCGGCCTCGGTCTCTCGTTCGTGAAGGAGATCGTCGAACTGCACCGCGGCCGGGCGACCCTGAAGAACCTGCCGGGCGGCGGCGCGGTCGCGACGCTCTCGCTGCCGCTCGCGGAGCGCGCCTGAGAGCCGATGGCCGGCGATTGGTGCGACACGCCGATGCGCGCGCCGTCCGACATCCCCGCGCGGCTCGATCGGCTGCCCTGGTCGCGCTGGCATTGGCGCGTCGTGCTCGCGCTCGGCAGCGCCTGGGTGCTCGACGGTCTCGAGGTGACCGTCGTCGGCTCGATCGGCAGCGTCCTCGAGCGGCCCGACACCCTCGCGCTCGACGCCGTTCAGATCGGCTGGATGGGCTCGCTCTACGTCGGCGGGGCGGTCGTCGGTGCGCTCGGCTTCGGCCGCCTCGCCGATCGCCTCGGCCGCAAGCGCCTCTTCCTCGTCACTCTCGCGGTCTACATGGCGGCGACGATGGCGAGCGGCTTAGCGACGGGCTACGCCAGTCTCGCGTTGTTCCGTTTCCTCACCGGCGTCGGCATCGGCGGCGAATATGCAGCGATCAACTCGGCCATCGACGAGCTGATCCCGGCGCGCGTTCGCGGCCAGGTGAACCTCGCCATCAACGGCAGCTTCTGGATTGGCGCGGCGCTCGGCGCCCTGCTGAGCCTGGTGCTGCTCGACGATCGCGTGCTCGGCCCGCGGCTGGGCTGGCGAGCCGGCTTCCTGCTCGGAGCCGTGTTGGCGATCGCGATTGCGCTGGTTCGCCGCCACGTGCCCGAGAGCCCGCGCTGGCTGCTCGCGCACGGCCGTGGCGCCGAGGCGGCGCGCCTGCTCGACGCGATCGAGGCGGAGGTGCACGCACAAAAGCCCGAGGCGTTCGCCGCCGCCAGCGCGGCGCCGGTCGGCCCGAACGCGCGTGTGGTCTATACGGCGAGCGTGCTGCCGTCGCTCGCGGAGGTCGGCCGCATCCTGTGGCGCCGCTACCCGCGCCGCAGCGCCGTCGTGCTCACGCTCATGATCTCGCAGGCGTTCTTCTACAACGCGATCTTCTTCACCTACGCGCTCGTGCTGACGCGCTTCTACGGCGTCGCCGACGCACGCGTCGGGCTCTACATCGTGCCGTTCGCGGTCGGCAACGTGCTGGGCCCGCTCGTGCTGGGGCCGCTCTTCGACCGCGTCGGCCGGCGCCGGATGATCGCCGCGACGTACGCGCTCTCGGGGGTCGGCCTGCTGCTCATCGGCGTCGGCTTCCTGAACGCCGCGCTCGACGCATGGAGCCAGACGCTCGCCTGGTCAGCGGTGTTCTTCATCGCGTCGGCAGCGGCTAGCTCGGCATATCTCACCGTCAGCGAAGTCTTTCCACTCGAGATGCGGGCGCTCTCGATCTCGGTCTTCTACGCGGTCGGAACGGGCATCGGCGGCTTCGCCGCGCCGGCGATCTTCGGTGCCCTGATCGCGACCGGCGACCGCGTGCACGTGTTCCAGGGCTACGTCGTCGGTGCGGTGCTCGTGCTCGCGGCCGCGCTCGTCGCGGCGCGCTACGCCGTCGACGCCGAACGACGATCGCTCGAGGACATTGCGCCGCCGCTCGGAACGGCCGCCGGGCAGGCGGACCTGCCGACGCCATAACGCCGGCGGCGTGCGAGCGACGGTGGCGACACGGGAGCGACGGCCGCTATGCTGTCGGCCTCGGGGCGGGGAACTCGCGTCGACAGGCGGGTTCGAACACCCGCCGACAGGCGGGTTCGAACACCATCAGGCGCGCTAGTTGCCTCGCGTCGCGTGGTGCGGTTCACAGCCAACCGCGCTGGGCGCCTGCAACTACCGAGGAGAACACATGGAAAAGACGCTTCGACGCCTGGAGGCGTTCAAGGCACGCGGCAACGACGGCAAGGTGTACGCGGTGCATGGCTACGAACATCTGGCGCGCATCCACTGGCCGGCCGCCGCCGACGCGCAATGGGAGCCCACCGGCCAAGCCGAGTACAAGCTCGCCGATGGCCGTCCTCTCGACGTCGCCAACGACGGCGCCATGCGCGTGCATGGCTCGACTCTGCGCCTCGAGCGCATCGGCTGAAGGCGCCGAGCCGCGTCGGCCGTCGGGGGCCGAGAGGTCGCCCGGCCTCCGACCGGGCACGTGACGCCGGGGTCAACGGCCGTTGGCGAGCGTCAGCAGCAAGTCGGCGTGACACGGCCCGTTGAGAGCGCACCAGCAGGCCAGATTGCGCCCGGCGAGCGCCGCCCGCAAGGCTTCCTTCGTCGGCGGTTCGACGGCGCCCGGGGCCGCGATCTCGCCGCGCATCCAGCGCCCATGCTTGGCCACCGCCGCGGCCACGCTGCCGCACTCCGTGATCGTGAACGGGTTGCCCCAGCGGGTCGTACGGTCGACCTTGACGGTGTTGGGCGGCATCTTCCAGCCGGCGCTGCGCTTGAGCTGGACGCGTTGCGGCATGCCGGCGCGCGCAGCGCCGCTCACCGTCCGACCGCCCGCGCGCCGAGCGCGCTTCGCGCGTAGTCAAGCACCGCGTCGACGACCTCGAGCAGCTGACGCTGCAGGGTCTCGAAGTTGCCGTTCCTGGTCCGCGTCGCCTCGTCCATGTAGAGACGCTTGTTGATCTCGAGTTGCAGACTCATGCGACCCTCCGCCGGGTTCGAATAGGCGCGAACGAGCTCGACGCCCTTGTACGGATCGTTGACGCGGACGTCGTGGCCCATGGCGGCGAGGGTGCTGCGGACGAGCTCGGTGAACCCCTCGTCGCAGGTCGTGCCGTCGCGATCGCCGACGACGAAGTCGGGGCGCACGCGGCCGGCACCGCCTTCAGCCTGGGCGCCGCCGACGGCGTTCATCGAATGACAGTTGATGTGCCAGCTGCGGCCGAAGCGAGCGTACGTCGCCGCGATGCGCTCGCGCACCGCCTCGTGGTACGGGCGGTGGAAACGCTCGATGCGGCGGCGCACCTCGTCGACCGCGAGCTTGCGGTCATAGATCGACCGGCCGTCGTCGAGCGTGCGCCAGACGAGCGCCTTGCCGAGCCGGGCCTTGCCGCTCGGCACATGCTCGTCGGGCCAGCGGCCGCCTTCGATGAGCGCGAGGTCGACGTCGCCGGCGTTGCGGTTGAGGTCGATGTAGGTGCGCGGCGCGAGTGCCGCGATCAGGCCGACGCCGTGCTCGGTCGCCGGTAGATAGAGCTCGTCGACGAAGCAGTCTTCGCCCTCGCGGAGATCGAACTCGCTCAGGATCGAGCCGAAGTCGTCGGGGAAGTCGAACCCCGAATGCGGCGAGTCGAGAACAAGTGGCAATTGCGGCCCGAGCGGGCCGTGGCTCACGAAAGCCGACGCTGACCTTACGGCAGGCATGGCCTGAGGATAGCGCCGGCGCGTGCGTCCGCACGTCGTCGTGGTTAGGATAGGCGGGCTTCAAAGGAGAAACCCAATGCCACGTTCTCCATTGCCGGTGCTGCGGGGGCTTGGTATCGCAGCCCTCGCCCTCGCTGCGAGCGTCGGCTTGCCCGGCTGCGGCTACAACGAATTCCAGAGCCTCGATGAGCAGGTGAAGGCGGCCTGGGCCGAGGTGCTGACGCAGTACCAACGCCGCGCCGACCTCATTCCGAACATCGTCGCGACCGTCAAGGGCCAGGCCAACTTCGAGCAGGAGACACTCACCAAGGTGATCGAGGCGCGCGCCAAGGCGACTTCGATCCAGGCGACGCCCGAGCTCGTCAACGATCCGGCTGCGTTCGACAAGTTCCAGCAGGCGCAGGGCGAGCTGAGCGGCGCGCTCAGCCGGCTGATGGCCGTCTCGGAGAACTACCCGAACCTGCAGGCGAACTCCGCGTTCCAGGATCTGCGCGTCCAGCTCGAAGGCACCGAGAACCGGATCACGGTCGCACGCAACAAGTACATCGCCGCGGTCCAGCAGTACAACACCAAGGTACGCAGCGTACCGACCAACTTCACGGCGATGATCTTCGGCTACAAGACCAAGCCGGGCTTCACGGTGGCGAACGAGGCGCAAATCTCGGTGCCGCCGCCGGTGAGCTTCGAGAAGCCGGCGTCGCGCTGACGCGCGGGCCCGCACCGATCGGCATCGCGATGCGCGCGCTTCTCGCCGCTGCGGCCTTCGCTGTCGCGCTCGTCCTCGGCGTCGCCCGCGCTGAAGACGTCGTCCCGGTGCCGGTCTTGACCGGCCGCGTCATCGACCAGACGGCGACGCTGACGAGCGCGCAGGCCGACGCGCTCAGCGCGAAGCTGGCGGCGATCGAGACCAAGAACGGTACCCAGGTCGTCGTCCTCATCGTGCCGACAGCGCGCCCCGAGGACATCTCCTCGTTCGCGCAGCGCGTCGCCTCGACGTGGAAGATCGGCCGCAAGCAGGTCGGCGACGGGCTTCTCCTGACGGTCGCGAAGAACGACCGCGACGTCAACATCCAGGTCGCGGCGACATTGCAGGGGGCGATCCCCGACGTCGTCGCTGGCCGCATCATCCGCGAGCAAATCATCCCGGCGTTCCGCGCCGGCGACTTCGCCGGCGGCCTCAACTCGGGCGTCGACAGCATCGCAGCGCTCGTCGCCGGCGAGCAGCTGCCGCCGCCGTCGGCGCAGCCGACTGCCGGCGCACGGCCATCGGCGCGGCGCGGATTCAGCCTGCAGGATCTCGCGATCTTCCTCTTCGTCGGCGTGCCGATCGTCGGCCGCCTACTCGGCAGCGTCATGGGCAGCAAGCTCGGCGCGGTCGCGACCGGCGCCGCCGTCGGCGCAGTCGGCTGGTGGCTGACGGCGAGCCTGCTGCTCGGGATCGGCGCCGGCGCCGTGGCGCTCTTTCTCGTCGGCGTCATGGGCATGGGCCGCGGCGGCGGCTTCGGCGGTCCGGTGATCTGGGGCGGCGGGCTGGGAGGGTTCGGCGGCGGTGGCTTCGGCGGCGGCCTCGGTGGCGGCGGCGGTTTCGGCTCCGGCGGCGGCGGCAACTTCGACGGCGGCGGCGCCTCGGGGCGGTGGTGATGGCGCACTGGACGTTTCGCCTCCTCAAGCACCGCATGCTCGACGAGAGCGACGCTCGCCGCATGCTGACGAAGGAGGCGCTCGCGCGCATCAAAGCCCGCGTCGGTGCGAGCGAGAAGCGCCACAGTGGCGAGATCCGCGTCGTCGTCGAGGCCGGCCTGCCGCTCAGCTATCTGCGCCGCAAGGCGACGGCGCGCGATCGCGCGGTGGCGATGTTCGGCAAGCTCGGCGTCTGGGACACCGAGCACAACAGCGGCGTCCTGATCTATCTCCTGCTCGCCGAGCACGCAATCGAAATCGTCTCGGATCGCGGCCTGAACCAGCGCGTCCCGGCGGCCGAATGGACGCAGATCACCGAGTCGATGAAGGGTGCATTCAAGGGCGGCGACTTCGAAGGCGGGTTGCTGCGCGCCGTCGATGCGGTCGACGCCTTGCTCGTGCGCCACTTCGCTATCCAGCCTGGCGACCGGAACATCAACGAACTCCCGGACGCGCCGCTCGTTCGCTGACGGCGCTACTAGCTGAGGCGAACGCACGCTCGTCTTCTCCCTGTACCGCCATCCAGGCGTCGACCGCGGCGCGGCCGGCAGCGTCGAGATGAAGGCCGAGCTTGGTCCGGCGCCAGAGCACGTCGTCGCCGGTGCGCGCCCACTCGTGCGCGCGCAGGTGGGCGAGCTCGCCGGCGAAGACGCCGGACGCGATCTCGGTGCCGAGCCCTTGTGCGAGCAGCGCTACCGCACGCGTTCCGTAGCAGCGGGCGAGGCGATGCACGAGCGCCGGCTCGACCTGCGGATGGCGCTCGCGCAGCGCCTCGACGAAGCGCTCGAAGATCGGGGCGACCGCTGCCGGCGGCGGCGCGCCGTCGCCGAGGAACTGACGCAGATCGCCGCCCGGCAGCGGCGCCGACGCCGTCCACTGCCCGCGCAATTCGACTTCGGGCAGGGCACGGCCGAGCAAATCGGCCGTCTCCTCGGCGAGCTTGCGAAAGGTCGTCAGCTTGCCGCCCCAGACCGAGAGCAACGGTGCGCCACCGTCGCGGTCGAGTTCGAGCCGATAGTCGCGCGTCACCGCGGCCGGATTGCCCGACTCGTCGTCGAGCAGCGGTCGCACGCCGCTGTACGTCCAGACGACCTGCGATGGCGTGATCGGGCGCGCGAAATAGCGGCTCGCCTGGGTGCAGAGGTACTCGATCTCGCCGGCGTCGGCGTGCGCGTCGCCGATCGCGCCGTGGTGCTCGACGTCGGTCGTCCCGATCAGCGTGAACGCGCCTTCGTACGGAATCGCGAAGATGATGCGGCCATCGGCGTTCTGGAAGATGTACGCGTGGTCGTGCTCGAAGATCCTCGGCACGACGATGTGGCTGCCCTTGACGAGGCGGAGCTGGACGCGATCGGCGGCGTGCGCGTGCGCCATCAGGAACTCGGCCGCCCACGGCCCGGTCGCGTTGACGAGGCTGCGCGCGGCGACCTGCAGCGTGCCGCCGCGCGCCGACTCGAGGCGGACCTGCCAATGGTCGGCGCCGCGCACCGCGTCGACGCAGGCGGTGCGGGTGAGGACGGTGGCGCCGCGCTCGGCGGCGTCGACGGCGCACAGCGTCACGAGCCGGGCATCGTCGACCCAGCCGTCGGAGTAGACGAAGCCTTTCGTGAACTCGGGCCGCAGCGGTCCGCCGGCGAAGTGCGCGTGCAGATCGACGACCCGCGACCCGGGCAGCACCTCGCGCCGGGCGAGATGGTCGTAGAGGAAGAGGCCGATGCGGATCATCCAGACCGGTCGCATCGAGGGGTCGTGCGGCATGACGAAGCGCAGCGGCCACATGATGTGCGGAGCGCCCTTCAGCAGCACCTCGCGCTCGGCGAGCGCCTTCTTCACCAGGGCGAACTCGTAGTACTCGAGATAGCGCAGGCCGCCGTGGATGAGCTTGGTCGACGCCGACGAGGTATGCGCGGCGAGATCGTCCTTCTCGCACAGGAGCACCCGCGCGCCGCGACCGGCGAGATCGCGCGCGATGCCGGCGCCGTTGATGCCGCCGCCGACGACGAGCACGTCGACCTCGCGGCGGGCGGCGGTCGGGATCCGGTCGTCTGCGGGCGTCGCCATCGCGACTATTCTTGCATCGGCTGCCGAGGAGACGACGACGATGCCCCATCCGCCCAAGCACCTGCTCGCCCTCGACCAGGGCACCTCCAGCTCGCGCGCGATCGTGTTCGACGCGGGCGGGCAGATCGTTGCGCTGGCCCAGCGCGAGTTCCGCCAGATCTATCCGCAGCCCGGCTGGGTCGAGCACGACCCGCGCGAGATCTGGGCGACGCAGCTCGAGACCGCGCGCGAGGCGCTCGACACGGCGGGTCTGGGCGCAACCGCCGTCGCCGCGATCGGCATCACCAACCAGCGCGAGACGACGATCGTCTGGAACCGCGCCACCGGCGAGCCGATCGCCAATGCGATCGTCTGGCAGGACCGGCGCACCGCGCCCGCATGCGAGGCGCTGAAGCAGCGCGGGCTCGAGCCGGTCGTCCGCGACCGCACGGGGCTTGTCCTCGACGCCTACTTCTCCGGCACCAAGCTCGCGTGGCTGCTCGACCACGTGCCCGGCGCGCGCGTCGCAGCGGCGCGCGGCGAGCTCGCGTTCGGCACCGTCGACAGCTGGCTGATGTGGCTCTTGACCGGCGGCGCCGCGACGGCGACGCGCGCCAACGCCGTCCACGCGACCGACGTCACCAATGCCTCACGGACGATGCTCTACGACGTGCCGGGCGGTGCCTGGAGCGACGAGCTGCTGGCGGCGCTCGACGTGCCGCGCGCGGTGCTGCCTGCGGTGCAACCGTCGAGCCACGTCTTCGGCCACACCGCAGCCGACCTCTTCGGCGCGCCGATCGCGATCGGCGGCGTCGCCGGCGACCAGCAGAGCGCTCTCTTCGGCCAGGCGTGCTTTCACCCCGGCCAGGTGAAGAACACCTACGGCACGGGTTGCTTCATGCTGATGAACACCGGCGAGCGATTCGAGGTCTCGACGAACGGCTTGATTGCGACCAGCGCGGCACAGCCCGCCGTCCGACCTCAGTTCGCGCGCGAGGGCAGCGTCTTCATCGGCGGCGCCGTCGTCCAGTGGCTGCGCGACGGGCTGAAGGCGATCCAGTCGAGCAGCCAGGTGCAGCAGCTCGCCGCGAGCGTTCCGGACAACGGCGGCGTGATGTTCGTTCCGGCGTTCACCGGGCTCGGCGCGCCACACTGGAATCCCGATGCGCGCGGCACGATCGTCGGCCTGACGCGCGGCTCGACGATCGCCCACATCGCACGCGCTGCGCTCGAGTCGATCGCGTTCCAGAGCGCGGCGCTGCTCGACGCGATGAGTCGCGACGTCGTCGCCGGCGGCGGCGCTCCGGTTGCCGAGTTGCGCGTCGACGGTGGCGCTTCGGTCAACGATCTGCTGATGCAGTTCCAGGCCGACCTGCTCGGCATCCCGGTGCTGCGGCCGAAGGTGATCGAGACGACCGCTCTCGGCGCCGCCTATCTCGCCGGCCTCGCCTGCGGCGTCTATGCGGGCACCGACGAGCTTGCCGCGCAGTGGCAGGTCGAGCGCACGTTTCACCCGACGATGTCGCGCCAGCGTGCGCACGAGCTGATGCAGCGCTGGGCCCACGCGATCGCGCAAACCGTCGCATGACGCTTGGCCGCGAACGCGGCCGCCGCAACGGTGCTCGCTAAGATCGCGTCATGTTCGTGCTCCGTTGCTGGCTCGCTGCCGCGCTGCTTGCCGTCGGCATCTGCCACGCGGCGGCCGCCGAGGCGGCGAAGAGCGTGTTCCTCGAAGAGCTGACCTGGACCGAGGTGCGCGACGCGATCGCCGCCGGCAAGACCACGGTCATCGTCCCGGTCGGCGGCACCGAGCAGAGCGGCCCGCAGATCGTCCTCGGCAAGCACAACGTGCGCGCCAGGGTGCTCGCCGGCCGCATCGCGGCAAGCCTCGGCAATGCGCTCGTCGCGCCCGTGATCGCCTACGTCCCGGAGGGCAGCATCACGCCGCCTGCGGGGCACATGCGCTTTGCCGGCACGATCAGCATCCCGGAAGCGGCGTTCGAGTCGACGCTCGAAGGCGCGGCGCGGAGCTTTCGTCAGCACGGCTTTCGCGACATCGTCCTGATCGGCGACCACGGCGGCTATCAGAAAAGCCTTGCCAAGGTCGCCGCCCGCCTCGATCGCGAATGGGCGGCAACGCCGGTGCGCGTCCATGCGATCGAGGAGTACTACCTCGCCGCCGACCGCGGCTTCGCCGAGCTGCTGAGGAAGCAAGGCCTGAGCGATGCCGAGATCGGCAGCCACGCCGGCGCGGCCGATACTTCGCTAGCCCTTGCGGTCGACGAGCAGCTCGTCCGCAGCGAACGCCTGCACGACGGCAGCGCGCTCGGCGCCGCCGAGGGCGTCTCCGGCGATCCGCGGCGCGCGAGCGCGGCCGCCGGCCGCGCCGGTCTCTCTCTCATCGTCGCGCGCACGCGTGACGCGATCCAGCGCGAGGTGGCGCGACGCTGAGCGCGTCGTCCGCATCGCGTGCGCCGCGTCGTTCGATCGGCGCTACCTTCACGGAGCTTCCCCCTTGACCCGGACCCCGACCCTCTCCATCCGCCGCGACGGCTGCATCGCCGCATGCTTCGTGCTCGTCGCGGCCGCCGCCGGCGCGCAGCAGGCGTCGCGTCCTGCCGCGTCGGCACCGGTCGCGACCGTCGCCGGCATGCCGCCGGTGAGCGACCGCTCGAACCTCTACGGCGATGCCGGCGCGAACAAGCTGAGCGACGCCGTCCGCGGCGCGCTGCCGCGCGTCTACGTCCCCAACCTGCAGTCGAACGACGTCTACGTCATCGACCCGGCGACGCACAAGGTGGTCGACCGCTTCCGGGTCGGCCTCAATCCGCAGCACGTCGTGCCGTCGTGGGACCTGAAGACGCTCTGGGTCGCCAACAACGCCGAGAACACGACCAAGGGAAGCCTGACGCCAATCGATCCGCTGACCGGCAAGCCCGGCAAGCCGATCGCCGTCGACGACCCGTACAACATGTACTTCACGCCTGACGGCAAGGAGGCGATCGTCGTCGCCGAGGCGTTCAAGCGGCTCGACTTCCGCGATCCGCACACGATGGCGCTGAAGTCGTCGCTGCCGACGCCCGAGTGCAAGGGCATCAACCACGCCGACTTCTCGATCGACGGCCGCTACGCGATCTTCACCTGCGAGTTCGACGGCATCCTTGCGAAGATCGACCTCGTCGAGCGCAAGGTGCTCGGCTACCTGAAGCTATCGAAGGGCAAGATGCCTCAGGACATCCGCGTCTCGCCCGACGGCTCGAGGTTCTACGTCGCCGACATGATGGCCGACGGCGTCTTCGTCGTCGACGGCGCGAGCTTCAAGGAGATCGGCTTTGTCGCCACCGGCAAGGGAACGCACGGCCTCTACCCGAGCCGCGACGGCAGGAAGCTCTACGTCGCCAACCGCGGCTCGAACAAGATCCACGGCGCCGAGCACGGCATGGGAAGCGTCTCGGTGCTCGACTTCGCGACCGGCAAGGTCGACGTGACCTGGCCAATTCCCGGCGGTGGCAGCCCCGACATGGGCAACGTCAGCGCCGACGGCAAGCAGCTGTGGCTCTCGGGCCGATACGACAACGTCGTCTACGTGTTCGACACGACGACTGGCGCGGTCACGGTCATCCCGGTCGGCAAGGAGCCGCACGGACTCACGGTGTGGCCGCAGCCGGGCCGCTACTCGCTCGGCCACACCGGCAACATGCGCTAAGCGCGTCAGCCGGCGCCGCGACTCTCGACGAGCGCGGCGACGGCGGCATCGACGCCGCCGCTGCCGCAGGCGACGCCCATCAGCTTCAGGCCGGCCTCGACGCCGGCGAGGCAGCCGAGAATCATCGCTTCGTTGACGTCGCCGAGATGGCCGATGCGAAAGACGCGCCCGTGCAGTGGGCCGAGGCCGCCTGCGATCGCGACCTGGAAGCGCTCGCGCGTCAGCGCGCGCAAGGCCTCGGGGTCGATGCCGGGACCGACTTCGATCGCGGTCACCGAGACCGAGCGCGCCTCGGGCACTTTGGTGAACAGCTCGAGTGCGCCGCCCTCAGACCATCGCGTCACCGCAGCGTGCACGGCGCGCGCGAGGCGGGCGTGGCGGGCGTGTACGTTGGCGAGCCCTTCGGCGGCGATCAAGCGGAGCGCGGCCTCGAGGCCGGCGATGTGTGCCAGCGGCGGCGTGCCGCAGAACTTGCGGTACGAGAGGTTGCTTCGCCGGCGCTGCCAGTCCCAGTAGAAGCGCGGCACGGGATTGCGCACCGCGGCGTCGAGTGCGCGTTCGTTGGCGGCGACGAAGGCGAGCCCAGGGTGGACCATCAGGCCTTTCTGCGACGCGCCGATCGCGACGTCGGCACCAAGCGCGTCCATCGCGAACGGCGCCGCCGCGAGCGAGGCGACGACGTCGACGACGAGCAGCGCCGGATGGCGTGCCGCGTCGATCGCGCCGCGGATCGCGGCGAGATCGCACGTCGTTCCGCTCGCGGTGTCGGTGTGGACGACGAAGACCGCGCCGATGCGGTGCGCGCGGTCATCGCGCAGCGCCGCTTCGACCGTCGCCGGATCGATCGGATAGCCCTCGCGGTACGCAGTTCGCAGGGCAACGCCGCCGAACGCCTCGACCTGCTCGGCCCAGTTGTCGGAGAAATGGCCGGTGCCCGGAACGAGGACCGTGCTGCTGGGCGCGACGAGGTTCGCGATCACCGCTTCCCAGCCGCCGTGGCCGTTGGCGGCGTAGAAGAAGACCTCGGCGCGATCGCTGCCGAGGAGCGCCTTCATCCCCGACTCGCACGCGGTGACGAGGTCGGCCAGGCGCGGGTCGGCGAGATCGGTCGGCTGACGCGACATCGCGTGCACGACTTCGTCGGGGACGTGGGTCGGGCCGGGCGAATGGAGGAGGCGCAGGCCAGGAATGCGTGGGGTGGGCATGCGTGAATCGTAGCCGCGGGGAGGAGTAGATTCGTTGCCGGTGCGTCGCCATGGTTCGGCGCGCGCCGAGACGATGCCTGATCGCCCCGCCTTCGTTCCCGTCCGCGGCCTCCATCATTTCGCCTGGCGTTGCCGCGACTGCGAGGAGACGCGTGCGTTCTACGAAGACCTCCTCGGCCTGCCGCTCGTCCACGTCATTCGCGCCGACAACGTGCCGAGCACCGGCGAGCGCTGCCCGTACGTGCACGTCTTCTTTCGCCTCGCCGACGGCTCGCACCTCGCGTTCTTCGACCTTGGCGACGACGTCGCCGCGGCGCCGTCGCCAAACACGCCGGCGTGGGTCAACCACATCGCGCTGCGCGTCGATTCACTCGAGGCGCTGCGCGCCGCGAAGGCGCGGCTCGAGGCGGCCGGCGTCGAGGTGCTCGGCATCACCGACCACGAGATCATCGAGTCGATCTACTTCTTCGATCCGAACGGCCTGCGACTCGAATTGACAGTGCCGACCGCGAGCGCCGAGACGTCGGCGCGCCACGCGCGCGAAGCGCACGCGGCCGTCGAGGTGTGGACGCGCGAGAAGCGCGAGCGCCTCGGCGGCGCGCGCTCGGGCGCACCCGCCGAGATCTCGAAGCGGGCCGCCGATGCCTGAACGCCGCGAGCGGCGGCTGGCCGCGATTGACGTCCGGCCGGGCTTGGCGATGGAGAGCCAGTCAGGGCTGCAGATGATGCGGCCGCGCATCTACGGCGCGTTCGAAGAGGGCTCGGCGGCCAGGACCGGTGCGCGCGCGCGACGCGTCGGCGCGATCGTCATGCACCCGACCAGCAACTTCATGGGCCACTACCTCATCGGCCCGCTCGCCGACCGCGGCATCACCTGCCTCGGCCTCAACTCGCGCTTTGCCGGCAACGACACGGTTCTCGTCATGGAGCGTGTCCTCCAGGACCTCGGCACCGGCGTCAAGTTCATGCGTGTCGAGCTCGGCTGCGAGCGCGTCGTCCTCGTCGGCAACTCGGGTGGCGCGGCGCTCGTCGCGTACTACCAGGCCCAAGCCGAGCACTTCACGGCCGAGACGCTGGTCGACGGCGATCCCTCGGGGCTCGTCGCCGCCGACCTGCCGCCGGTCGACGGCATCGCTCTCTGCGCTGCGCACGAGGGGCGCTCGCACCTGCTGCTGCGCTGGCTCGATCCGTCGGTCGTCGACGAGCACGATGCCCTCTCGCTCGATCCGTCGCTCGACATGTACAACCCGGCGCACTGGGCCGACGGCGCCGCCGCGCCGCCGCGCTATCGCCCCGAGTTCCTCACCCGCTTCCAAGCCGCGCAGCGCGCCCGTCGTGATCGCATCGAGGCGCGCGTGCGCGAACGTCTCGCCGAGCTGCGAAGGACGCCCGGCGCGCCGCGCGACTAATCGTTCATCGTCCACCGCACGCACGCCGACCCGCGCTGCCTCGACCTCACGCTCGATCCGAACGACCGCCGTCCCGGCAGCG
>DASXIP010000121.1:0-2500 GCA_036497875.1 Caldimonas sp. | reverse complement strand
CCGGTTGCATGCATCCCGCTCGATCCGGCGAACGTCGAGTCGAAGGAGACGCTCTGGGCGAAGTACCGGCGCCTGCAGACGGAAGCGGCCGCGGTCCGCTCCTGAGCGCGCGCTTGCGGGCTGGCCGCGCCGCCGGGCGCTCGCCTTTCGTCTTCGGCACCACCGCGATGAAATCGCTGCCGGCGCCGGTGCCGGTGTCGGCGGCGGTGCCTTGTTTCTTCTTTGCGCGGGCGTGCTTCTTTGCCGGCGCCGACGCGGCGAGCGCGGCCGGCGGTGCACCGAGCGAGCCGGCGATCGCAGGGTGGAGCGCGCTCTCGCGCTCGCGCCGATCGCGCGCCCTCTCGAGCGCGAGCTGCTTTCGCGCGCGGCGACCGCACGCGTCTCGCTACGCTGGGCGGTGCTGACCGGGGACTCGACCTCGATCGCCTTGGCGTTCGCGCACGGCGCCTGCGAGTAGCTGTCGCCGCAGCGAAAGATCGTCTCAAGCGTGCGCCGTCGCGCCGGTGGGCGCGAGTAGGCAGGCGAGGGCGACGGATCGTCGCGTCGCCGTGCTCATTGCGGGTCCGCCTCGACCGGCGCCGGCGGTGTCTCGGAATCCGGACCGGCCTCGGTCTCGGCCTTCGGCGGCTTCGGCGGCTTGGGCCGCGGCGGCCGGGCGTTGATCTTCATCGCTGCGCGTTCCATGTCGCCGTCAAGCAGAAGGTCGAGCCCGGTCAGCGCCTGCTCGATCGCCTTCTGCATCTCGACGCGGTGCTCGGGCGACGGCCGTTTCAGGACGTAGTCGATCACCTCCGCCTTGACGCCGGGATGGCCGATGCCGATCCGCAGCCGCCAGTAGTCGGCGCTGCCGAGCTGGGCATGGATGTCCTTGAGGCCGTTGTGTCCGGCGTGCGAGCCGCCGAGCTTGAGCCTGGCGTGGCCAGGCTGCAGATCGAGCTCGTCGTGGGCGACGAGGATCTCCTCGGGCGCGATCTTGAAGAAGCGGGCGAGGGCGACGACCGACTTGCCCGACAGATTCATGTAGGTGCTCGGCTCGAGCAGCCACAGCGGCTGCCCGCCGATGTTCGTGCGCGCGGCGAGGCCGAAGTAGCCGCGCTCGGGGACAAGCGAGACCTTCAGCCGCTCGGCGACTTCGTCGACGAACCAGAAGCCGGCGTTGTGGCGCGTTGCCTCGTATTGCGCGCCAGGATTGCCGAGGCCGACGATCAATCGAATCATGGTGCGGTCATTATCGAGCGCGATGCCAAGAAAAAAGCCCCGCGTCGGCGGGGCTTCGCACACCCTCGAGGAGGGCCCTACTTCTTGTTCTGCTTCTCGCTCTTCTTCGCCTTGGTCGGTGCCGGCGCGGGCGCCGCGACGACGACCGGAGCGGCAGCGGCGGCGGGCTCTTCCTCCTCGGCCGCCTGGACATTGGCCGAGACGATCACGGGGTTGGGCTTGCCATGCGTCACGACCTTGGTTCCGGGCGGCAGCTTGATGTCGCTCACGTGCAGCGACTGGCCCTTGGCCAGCTCGCCGAGATCGACGCTGATGAACTCCGGCAGCTGCGACGCGAGGCACTGGATGTTCAGCTCGTTGACGATGTGGTTGACGACGCAGGCGTCGGTCTTCACCGCGGGCGAATTCTCCTCATTCACGTAGTGCAGTGGCACCTTCTTCGAGATCTTGGTCGTGCCGTCGACGCGCTGGAAGTCGATGTGCAGCACGATCGGCCTAAACGGATGCATCTGGTAGTCGCGCAGTAGGACCTGTTGGGTCTTGCCGGCGAGTTCCATCTCGAGCAGCGACGAGTGGAACGCCTCCTTTTTGAGCGCGAAGAAGAGCGCGTTGTGATCGAGCTCGATCATGGCGGGGGTGCCGGCGCCGTAGACGATGCCGGGAACCTTGTGCGCATTGCGCAGGCGGCGGCTCGCTCCGGTCCCCTGCTGCGTGCGCTCGAAAGCGGTGAATTTCATTTCGACTCCAAGTGTGAGGCCCGCGACCAGGCTCTCGAAAAGCGGGCACAGCCCGCAACAAAAGAGAAGGGCTTCGCGACGCGAAGCCCGCTCTGCTCATCTAGAAATTATTGTTCTGCTCGGCGAAGAGGGAGGTCACCGACTCGCCGTCGGAGATGCGCCGGATCGTCTCGGCGAACAGGAATGCGACCGACAGTTGGCGCACCTTCTTGCACTTGCTGCCGTCCTCGGCGAGCGGGATCGTATCGGTGACGACGACCTCGTCGAGCTTCGAGCTTTCGATGCGTTCGATCGCCGGCCCCGAGAAGACGGCGTGCGTGCAGTACGCGAACACCTTCTTCGCGCCGCGCTCCTTCAGCACCTCGGCGGCCTTCACGAGCGTGCCGGCGGTATCGATCATGTCGTCCATGATCACGCAGTTGCGGCCTTCGATCTCGCCGATGACGTGCATCACCTCGGAGACGTTCGCCTTCGGCCGCCGCTTGTCGATGATCGCAAGGTCGCAGCCCGCCTGCTTGGCGAGGGCGCGGGCGCGGACGACGCCG
>DASXIP010000120.1:0-4730 GCA_036497875.1 Caldimonas sp. | reverse complement strand
GAGCGCGTACTCGCGGCCGGGATCGAGGATCGTCCAGCCGCCCGCTTCGAGCATCGGGCGATTCGGGCCCTGCTGGACTCGGCACCGCCCGGAAAGCAGCCAGAGGACCTGGACCAGCGCGCTGTCGCCGGCAACGATGTGTGCTTGCCGACGCGTCAGCCGCGACGCATCCATGCGGAGCTCGGCGAGCGTGCGTCCGCGCAGACGGCCGACGACCGCGCTGCCTTGAAACGACTGCGGCTCGGCAATACTGCACTCGAGCGGCAGGATCAGGCGGCCGAGACCGGCCTGCCAGTCTTCGCGGCAGGCGAACGAGAGCTCGAAGCGCGGCGCTCGCGGATCGTCTTTCGCACCCGCTTCTCCGGCAGGAGCCCGGACGGCGAGCTCGCTCGCGATCAACCGCAGGTGTGGATTCATCGTTTGGGCGATAATCGCACGTATGTGCGAGGAACGCACAATTCTAAGGAGGTGCGCTGCTCTGGAAAAGGGCGATGATCGAATTTGTGGGCGATAATCGAACTAATAGGAGGATGTGAAAGTGAAGAAAGCGACGCGAGATCGCGGCGAGCCGCAGGCGGAGTCCTCGGCGATTGCCGGGGATCCGAATTTCATGGCGTCGCTGGCGCGCGGGCTCCGAGTCCTGCGCGCGTTCTCTGAATTCCGCCGCAGCCTGACGATTGCGCAGGTGAGTCAGGCGACCGGCATGCCACGCGCTGCGGCGAGACGGTGCCTCTACACCCTCAAGGTCCTCGGCTACGTCGAGGAAGACGAGCGGCGCTATTCGTTGCGGCCGCAGGTGCTGACCCTGGGCCACGCCTACCTGTCATCGACCCCGCTTGCCGTCGTCGCGCAGCCCTATCTGGACGAAGTCAGCCGCGTCGTCCAGGAATCGTCCTCGGCGGCGATCCTCGACGGCGACGACATCGTCTACATCTGTCGTTCGGCGGAAAAGCGCATCCTTTCGATCAGCCTGCTCGTCGGCACGCGCTTACCGGCCTACTGCACGGCGCTCGGCCACGTCCTCCTCGCGCACCTGCCGGCCGACCGGCTGGAGGCCTATCTGCAGCGCGTCAAGCTCGTCGCCCGCACCGACAACACGATCACCAGCGTCGCCAAGCTCCGCAAGGCCATCGCGCAAGTGCAGAAGGCGGACTTCGCCCTCCTCGACCAGGAGCTCGAGGTCGGGCTGCGCTCGATCGCCGTCCCGGTGCGCGACCACCGCGGCGTCGTCGTCGCAGCGATCAACGTCGGATCGCATGCGTCGCGGTTCTCGGTCGCCGAGCTCGAGCGGCGATGCCTGCCGGTGCTGCACAACTGCGCCGACGAGATCGGCAAGCTGCTGCTCGGCTGAGCGGGCCGCGTGCTAAGGGCGGCGCGCCGCCAGCGGCTGCGGTCCCGATCGATCGTCCTCGGCCGGCGCGATCGGCTCGTTCAGTCCCTGCCCGCTGATCGTCTCGATCGAAACGCCGCTCGCCGCGCGCTGTCGGGAGCCGCGGACGACGGTGATCGCACCGGCGAGCGCGATCAGGACCATGCCGACGACGGCGACACCGTCGGGCCGATGCCGGAAGACCAGCCAGCTGATCGCTGCCGCGAACGCGATCTGCACGTAGGCGAACGGCGTGAGCGTGGACAGCGGCGCGGCGCGGATCGCCAGCACCATGAACGCCTGGCCTGCGGTGGCGATCGCGCCGAGGAGGACGATGAGGAGCCATTGCTCGGTCGTCGCCTGGCCGAGTGTCGCGACGAGATCGACCGGCAGGACCGCCAAGGCGATGCTGAGCACGATCAGCGCGCCGAGCCCCGAGTAGAGGTTGGTCGTGACCAGGCCGTCGACCAGCGTCAGTCGGTTGGTGACGATCTGGAAGGCGGCGAGCAACAGTGCGCCGGCGAGCGGATACGCCGCCGACCAGCCGAGCGCTCCGACGCCGGGCCGGACGATGACCAGCATGCCGCAAAAGCCGAGCACGACCATCGCCCACTGCGCCAGCGAGACGTGCTCGCGCAGCACGGTCCAGGCGAGCAGCGTCGACGCCATCGGCGCCAGCATCGCGAGCGCGGTGAACTCGGCGAGCGGCACGTACTGCAGGCCGATGAACGAGCATGAGGCGTTGCCGAGGAGGAGCCCCGCGCGCACGAATTGCAGCCCCGGCCGGCCGCTGTGCAGGAGGGCGCGCCAGCCACGTCGCCGCGTCTGCAGTGCCGCCATGGTCGAGGTCTGGAAGAAGTAGCGGGCCCAGAGCAGCACGACGACCGGCAGCGTCGCGCCGAGGAATTTGATGGTCGCGTCGGAGACTGCGAAGCATCCTGCCGTCAGCAGGATGAAGGCGATGCCGACGCCCGGGTGCGAGTGACGCTTCGGCGGCGCCAAGGACGCCAGTCAGGCCGTCTGCGCCGCGGCCGAGACCGCAGCGCGCAGCCCCAGCAGGTAGCTGTCGACGCCGAAGCCGCAGATCTGGCCGCGCACGACCTCGGCGAACACCGAGACATGGCGGAAGGCCTCGCGTGCGTGCACGTTCGACATGTGGATCTCGACGATCGGCACC
Source organism: Caldimonas sp. (assembly GCA_036497875.1). Lineage (GTDB taxonomy): Bacteria > Pseudomonadota > Gammaproteobacteria > Burkholderiales > Burkholderiaceae_C > Schlegelella_A. The sequence goes on along the minus strand of DASXIP010000120.1, from coordinate 2,184 downwards.
GTCAGGATGGCGAGCGCGTCGCGGATGCCGTAGCTGTAGTGCGTCCACGCGCCGGCGTTGAGGAGGACGCCGTCCACCTTGTCGGCGTACGCCTGGTGGATGCGCAGGCACATCTCGCCTTCGCCATGGTCTGGTAGCTCTCGACCTGGACGCCGAGCTCCTTTGCGAGCGTCTTCAGCCGATCGTCGATCTGCTCCAGCGTGATCGTCCCGTACTGCTTCGGGTCGCGCTTGCCGAACATGTTGTGGTTGATCCCGTGCAGCATGAGAAAGGTCTTCATGGCGTCTTCGTTCCGGCTCCGCGGTCAGGGGCGAATCTGCGACACGGCGCGCAGCTCCTCAGGCGTCGCCGCGCCGAAGCCGAAGAACTCCAGGTACGCGGGGATCATCTCGTAGAGCATGTCGGTGCCGATCTGGATCCGACAGCCCTTGGCCTGCGCCGCGGCGAGCAGCGGCGTGATGGTCTGCTTCATGACGACCTCGCCGACGAACGTCCGCGGCTCGATGCGCGAGACGTCGAACGGCAGCGGGTCGCCATCCTTCATGCCGAGCGGCGTCGCGTTGACGATCAGGTCGAAGCCGGCCGGATCGTTCGAGCCGGTCTCGACGACGAGCTTGGGGTAGTGCTCGCGGAGGCGCCCAGCGAGCGACTGCGACGATGCCGGCACGGCGTCGTAGAGCGCCATCGTCGCGACGCCGGCGGCGGCGAGCGAGGCCGCGATGGCGCAGCCGACGCCACCGTTGCCCGAGACGAGCACGCGCGCGCCGTCCAGCTTCAGACCCTTGCGCTGGATGCCGCGGACGAAGCCGGCGCCGTCGAACTGGTCGCCGAGCAACGTGCCGTCGGAGCGCAGCAGGATCGCATTGCAGGCGCCGGCGATCAGCCCCGTCGACGTGACCTCGTCGACCAGCTTTACCGTCGTCACCTTGTGCGGCATCGTGACGAGCGCGCCGCGCAGGTTGGTGAGCCTGAAGATCGACTTCAGCGACTCTGCGTAGTGCTCGGGCTTGACGCCCATCGGCACGACGACGGCATCGATGCCTTTGCTCTCGAACCAGGGGTTGTAGATCATCGGCGCCTTGAAGGCCTCGGTCGGATAGCCGAGGTGCGCGATGAGAGTCGTCTTGCCGCTGATCATGAAGCTCTCCGGACGGTGGTGACGGGGCGAGGCGCACGCTCCGGCGTCGGCGTCACGGGCAAGCCGGCCGCGCGGGCGCCTGACTTCTCGACCTTCATTGCCGCGCATCCTTCCAAGTCGGCGCCCGAGCGCGTCTAGGGCAATCCCGAAGCGTGCACGAAGAGGCAAGCCCTTTTCTCAAAATGGCCGGGCATCGATACGAAGCGGACTCGCTTCTTCCCGCGCGACCGTCTTCGTCCCGAGGTATCCGTCGGCATTCGAACGACGCCGATCTATCGCAACACCCGCGTGCGGCGGGCTCGGCAATTGCCATCGGCAATTGCCAGTTTGTGCAGATGCCTTGCCCCATCGTGCAAGGCTAGGGATTCTCCCGAGCGGCCCCCTGGTCGCATCTCGTACAAGGTTATCCACAGCCGAAGAGTCTGATCTGCGCCGTCGCGAGGAACGGACGAGGCGGGACTGCCGAGAGGCACCGATGAGCACCACCGAGCAGCCGGCCGATTTCAGCTTCGAGCCCCTGACACCCACCGCGTTCCTGCGCCGTGCGGCGCGCGTGTACGGAGATCGCGTCGGCGTCATCGACGGCGATCGACGCTTCACCTACGCGGAGTTCCTGCGGCGTTGCCTGAAGCTCGCCGGTGCCCTGAAGGCAAAGGGGGTGGCGCCGGGTGATCGCGTCGCGGTGCTCGCAGGAAATTCGCACGTGCTGTTGGCTGCGCACTATGCGGTCCCGTACGCGGGCGCCGCGCTGGTCGCGCTCAATACACGCATCACGCCGGCCGACACCGCCTACATCCTCGAGCACTCGGGCAGTGCCCTCCTGATCTGCGATTCGGAATTCATCGCCGCGGCGAAGCAGGCCGCGGAGAAGGTCGCCGGGCTGCGCGTGATCTGCGCCGGCGGCGTCGGCGACGAGCTCGAAAAGATGATCGATGCGGCAGAGCCGTTCTCGGTGCCCGTGACCGACGAACGCGCATTGCTTGCGATCAATTACACGAGCGGCACGACGGCACGCCCGAAGGGCGTCATGTACCACCACCGCGGCG
>DASXIP010000119.1:0-10318 GCA_036497875.1 Caldimonas sp. | reverse complement strand
CTCGAAGTTGCGAACGCCGCGCTCGTGGGTGTCGCTGTAGCCCTTGACGAGGCGCTGGCAGCGCGCGATCTCGACCGCGAGCTCCGGCCGGGTCAGGGCGGTCTGGGCGATGCGCGCGAGCCACGCCTCGATCGCCGCGTTCTCGGCCGCGTAGCGCGTCGTCGCGCGACGCCAGCGCTTCATCGCCGCGACCGTGCGCAACAGCAAGAAGCCGGCGAGCGAGCTCGTCGTCACAACGCGGCCGCGCCGCGTCGCGCGCTCGACGACGCTGCGCAGCCAGCCGGGCCGCTCGATCCTGCGCCCGATCGGCGCCGGCAGTGTCTCGGCGATTTCCTGCACGCGCGGGTGCAGGTACTCGTCGATCGCGAGCACCTGGTCGGCGCCGGCGCGCACTTCGCTGCGCACGCGGGCAAAGCGTTCGCCCCGCGTCTTCAGCTGGGCGACGCGCGCCGTGTCCTCGTACGCCATCCAGAGCGCGAGATGGCGCGCCGTCTCGGCGACGAGCTGGCCCGAAGCGTCGATCGGCCCGCGCGCGATGGCGGCAATGCGGTCGAGATAGAGGCCCGCGTAGTCGAGGTCCTGATAGTCGATCAGGCGGCGGACACCTTCGCGCAGCATCGCGTGCGCGCCCGCAGGGAAGTCGGCCTCGACGCGGTGGAGCAAGGCGCGGACGCGAGGATGCGTCGCGGCGGGCGGCGGGGCTTCGGTCGCGGCGACGCCGAGGTCCGCATGCATGTCGGACCGCGCTTCTCCGCCGTCGCCTGCGGCGCGCTCATACGCCGTCGAAAACGCCCGCAAGCTCGGCGCGACGCCGACGCCGCCGCGGCCGATCGTCGCCTCGAACTCAGCGCGACTGAACGGCAGCACGCCGGCGCCGGCGAGCGCGCCGAACAGCACGGCGCTGAGGACGCTGCCGGCCTGCTCTGCGGCCTCGGCCATGTCGAAGCGGACGAAGCGCTTCGCCGCCGTGCGGGCGTGCGCCAGCAAAGGGTCGCTGGCGACGCGCCCGTCGCCGAGCGCCGTCTTCTCGGTGATCGAATAGACGCGGTGCGTCGACGCGATCAGCGTCGTGCGATCGGGCGTGACGAGGCCGCGTTGCACGGCGCGGCCGCACTCCATCAGCTCCGACGCGAGGACGACGTCGACGTCGCCTGGCAGCGGCATCAGCGCGAGCACCGGCGCGGCGCCGTCGCGCTCGGCCTCGCTTTGCGGGTAGAGCTCGACGTAGTAGATCGTCGCCCCGGTGCGCTGGGCGACCCCGGGCACCGACGTCGTCTGCGCAAGCCAGCCGTTCGCCTCGCCGAGGTCGACGATCCAGTCGGCGAGGACGCCGCCGCCCTCGCCGCCCATGGCGAGGATCGCGATCTTGATCGGTGCCGCGGCCATGTCGTTGCTGCCGGCGCGCCTAGAACGCCAGGCGCGCGCGTGCCCTCTCGTCACGCCGCTGCAGCCAGCCGATCACGGCGCCTTGCACGCGCGCCGCGAAACGGTCCCAGGCGGTCGGGTTGGCGACGATGCGCGCCTTGTAGAACGACGGGCAGAGCACCGCGGCGTGCGAGACCTCGCCGCAGACGCCGCAGCCGACGCAACTGTCGAGGACGGTGGCGACCGGGTCGGTCCGCAGCGGATCGGGGTTCGGCTTGATCGAGAGCGACGGGCAGCCCGAAAGACGGATGCACGAGTGATCGCCGGTGCAGGTGTCGCTGTCGACGCCGAAGCGCTCGCGAACGACGCGTCGGCCCTCGGCAATCTGCTGCTTGACGAGCGGCTTGATGCGCCGCTGCCGATTGAGCTGGCACTCCGATTGCGCGATCAGCACCTTCGGTCCCTGCTCCTTTGTCGTCAGCGCCTCGCGCAGTGCGTCACGCATGGCGGCGACGTCGTAGGTGCGGCGGATCGTTCGCACCCAGTCGACGCCGACGCCGCGCACCGCGTTCTCGATCGCGTGGCCGGTGCTGCGCTTGGGATGCGGCCCTTTCGACGACAGCAGGTCCTGGCCGCCGGTCGCCGAGGTGTAGTTGTTGTCGACGACGATCGTCAGGTTGTCGCTGCGGTTGAACACCGCGTTGGCGACGCCGCTCGTCAGGCCGTTGTGCCAGAAGCCGCCGTCGCCCATGATCGAGATCGCCCGCTTCTTCGCGCCGCGATCGACATTGAACGCCGACGCGCCTGCAGTGCCGAGGCCGTAGCCCATCGTCGTGTTGCCGATCGAGAACGGCGGCAGGATCGAGAACAGGTGGCAGCCGATGTCAGCGCTGACGTGGTGAGCCCCCAGCTCGCGCTCGACGAGCTTCATCGCGCTGAAGATCGGCCGCTCGGGGCAGCCGGTGCAAAAGCCCGGCGGCCGGCCGTGGACGACCTCGGCGAGCGGCGCTTCGCCAGCGCTCGGGACCAGGCTGAGCGGGATCACCTTCGGCACACGCGCCGGCTTCGCTTCGGGCTCGACCTTGCCGTAGCGCTCGAGGAACGCGCGCGTTCCCTTCAGCACCTCGGCGCCCGTGTATTCGCCCGCCGGCGCGAGCATGTCCTTGCCGTGCAGCGCCGTCTGCAGGTCGGCCTGGCGCAGGATCGTCGCCAGGTTCTGCTCGATGAAGTTGGGCTGGCCTTCCTCGACCAGCAGCACCGCGCGCTTGCCGGCGCAAAAGCGCGTCAGCTCGCGTGGCACCAGCGGATACGTGACGTTGAGGATGTAGAGCGGGATCTTCGCGCGGCCGTAGACGTCGGCCAGGCCCAGCCGCTCGAGGGCGCGCACGAGCGCGTTGTAGTTGCCACCCTGGACGACGATGCCGAGATCGTCGAACCCGGCCGCGCCCGGGGACGCTTCGTTGAGCCCGTGTTCCTCGATGAACTGCAGCGCCGCCGGCCAGCGCTCGCTGATCTTCTCCTGCTCGTGCACGTAGGTCGCCGGCGGGAGGGCGATGCGCGCGCTGTCGCGGCGCGGCGCAGCGAGCGCGTCCTTCGGCAGGAAGCTCGCGGTGCGGTTCGCGCCGGCGACGAAGCTGCCGTGGACGTGGCAGGCGCGGATGCGCAGCATCAGCATGACCGGCGTATGGCTCGCCTCCGAGAGCGCGAAGCCGTTCTTCACCGCCGCGACCATCGCCGGCAGGTTCGGCCGCGGATCGAGCAGCCAGATCTGCGACTTCATCGCGAACGCATGGGTCCGCTCCTGCATGATCGACGAGCCTTCGCCGTAGTCTTCGCCGACGATGACGAGCGCGCCGCCGATGACACCGCCCGAGGCGAGGTTGGCGAGCGCGTCGGAAGCGACATTGACGCCGACCGGCCCCTTGAACGTGACCGCGCCGCGCAGCGGATAGTTGACCGACGCCGCGAGCGTCGCCGCCGCGGTCGCCTCGCTTGCCGAGTTCTCGAAGCGGATGCCGTGCTCGACCAGGATGTCCTCGGCGTCGGCGAGGACGTCCATCAGGTGCGAGATCGGCGCGCCCTGGTAGCCGGCGACGTACGAGACGCCCGACTCGAGCAGCGCCTTGGTGACGGCGAGGATTCCCTCGCCACGGAACACCTCGCCGGCGCCGAGACGCAGCTTCTTGACCTCCTCGACGAACGACCTCTCAGCCATGCGGGCACCGGTTCCGGAACGCGCGCTTTCGCACCATGCGACCGATGTTAGTTTGAAGCGGGCGGGTCGGGCCGGCGCGACCGCGTCCGCCCCTCCAGACTCCTGGGGGCTCGGCGCGGCGACGCGAACTATCTGGCGCGAGCGGCGCGCTTGTGCGCCGGCGGCGCGGCGCCCGCCCTGAGCTCGGCCTGCACGAGGTCGGCCAGGTCGCGCAGCAGCGTGAGCTGCTGCTCGTCGAGCTGCCGCGGCCGTCGATCGACGACGCAAAGCGCCCCGACCAGGCTGCCGTCGGCACCGGCGAGCGGCGCGCCGGCATAGAAGCGCACCCGCGGCTCCCCGGCCACGTACGGGCTGTCGGCGAAGCGCGCGTCCTGCAGCGCGTCGGGAACTTGCAGCACCGCGGTGTCGAGGATCGTGTGGGCGCAGAACGCCGTCTCGCGTGGCGATTCGATGAGATCGATGCCGTAGCGCGACTTGTACCACTGGCGGTCGGTGTCGATCAGGCTCACCAGCGCGATCGGCACATCGAACAGCTCGGCGGCGATCCGTGTGTAGCGGTCGAAGCGCTCTTCGGGTGGCGTGTCGAGCAGGTTCAGCGCATGCAGCGCGACGAGACGTTGCCCTTCGTTCTCCGGCAGCGGCGCCGGCAACCAGCGGAGCGACTCGCGCAGCACCCAACTCTGCATGCGGGTGCGCGCGTAGGTCTCCTTGAACGGCCAGAGCAGCCAGTCGGTGACGCCGGCGCGAACGCCGGCGTCGACGTCCATCTCGTCCTGGCGCGACGCGACGACGACGATCGCCCGCGTCGTCGGGTCGGCGGGATCGAGGGCGCGGATCGCGCGGCAGAGTTCGAGCGCATCGCGGCCGGCAAAGCGCCGCTGGATGATCACCACCGCCGGGCGTTCCTCGCTCACCATGCGCAGCAGCGCGTGGACGTCCGAGGCAACGAGCAGCGGGCTGCCGTCGGCGGCGATCGCCGCGGTCAGCACGCGCGCGGGATCGGGATCGGTCGCAATCAGTGCCGTCCGATCGGTCGGCGCGGGAAGCGGCCGTGGCTGGAGGGCCGGAGTGGCGTCGGGCGAGGCGCGCGTCGGCACGTCCTCAGCGAGCTCGATCACCAATCCCTCGGCGGCGCCGAACACCTCGACCCCGCTGCCGGCGGCGCGCCGGCGCGCCCGGGCGACGATCTCGTCGACGCCGGGGTCGTCGCGCGTCGGGTCGTGGTGGTAGAGGGCCAGCCGCCGCACGCCGCCGGCGACAGCGACGTCGACCGCGAACTCGACCGGGCTGTGGCCCCAGCCGAGGTGCTTCTCGTACTCGTCGAGCGTGAATTGCCCGTCGTGGATGAGCAGATCGGCGCCGGCGACGAACGACGCGTAGTGGCACTCGTCGGCACTGCGTGGCGGCCGCTCGCCGCGCGCGAGCGCCGGCGAATGCGGCTCGTGGTCGGTCGCGAAGACGACCGCCGCGCCGTCGGCCTCGATGCGGTAGCCGAGCGTCAGCGCCGGATGGTTCATGTAGTGCGCGCTGACGCGGACGTCGTCGATCTCGATGCTTCCTTCGCCGAGGTCGTGATAGCGCACCTTGGCAGCGAACTGCTCGATCGTGATCGGGAAGTACGTGTACTGCATCTGCCCCGCCAGCGTCTCGCGGATCGACGGCCCGAGGCCGCGCGGGCCGTAGATGTCCCACTCGAAGCCGGGATCGAAGAGGGGCGCCAGGAACGGCAGGCCCTGGATGTGGTCCCAGTGGGTGTGGCTGATGAAGATGTGGCCGCGCCGCGGACCGTCGTGCTCGGCGAGCAGCGCCTGGCCGAAGCCGTGCGCGCCGGTGCCGCAATCGAGCACGATGAGGACGCCGCTCGCGCTGCGCACCTCGACGCACGAGGTGTTGCCGCCATAGCGGATGGTGTCCGGACCCGGCTTCGGGATCGATCCGCGCGTGCCCCAGAAGCGAATGCGCATGTGTCTTCCCCTTCGCAGCGATCACGCGCCGCGGCGGCGAACCCCGTCGCAGTCGCAGGGACCGTAGCACGCTTCCCGTTCGGACTCAACGGCGGCCGCGAAGCCCCCTCTGTCGCCCAGCGCCCGGGCGACGCGGTGACCGCCGCCGAAAATCGCCGTCTTCATGCGCATACAGTACGGCCGCGAACGCCGCGCCTCACAGCGGCGCCGTCCTCAGGAGAGTCACTGGCGTGCAGGATCCACTCGTCTATCCGCGCGAGCGCACGCTCGGCGCGATCACGCTCGTGCTCGGCGTCCTCGCCTGGATCGTCATCGTCGTCGGCACGGTGGGCATCGCCCTCGCCTACCTGCTGCTCGGCTTCCTGTTCTACCTGTTTGCGCACTCGGGGCTGATCGCCTGGCTGCGCGGCAACGGCGTTCTCCTCTCGTCGCAGCAACTGCCCGACCTGCGCGAGCGCTTCGACGCCTGCTGTGCCAGGCTCGCGATCGCCGATGCCGACAAGCCGGAGGCGTACCTGCTGCAGGGCAACGGCATGCTCAACGCGTTCGCGACGCGCTTCCTCGGCCGCCACTACGTCGTCCTGCTGTCCGACATCGTCGACGCGATGGCGGACCAGCCCGGCGGCGTCGACTTCTACATCGGCCACGAGCTCGGTCACGTGCGCAGGAAGCACCTCACCGGCAAGCTCTGGCGTGCGCCGGTGCTCTGGCTGCCGCTGCTCGGCGCCGCCTACTCGCGCGCCAAGGAATCGACCTGCGACCGCCATGGCCGCGCCTGCTGCGAATCGCCCGAGGCGGCGGCGCGGGCGATGGCCGTGCTCGCCGCCGGCGCCGAGCGCTGGCGGGCGATCGACCTGCCGGCCTACGAAGCCCAGGCGGCACTGACGCGCGGCTTCTGGATGTCCTATCACGAGCTGACGAGCGGCTATCCGTGGCTCACCAAGCGCGTCGCGCGCATCCTCCACCCGGAGGTCGCGCCGCCGCGCCGCAACGGCCTGGCGTATCTGTTCGCGCTCTTCACGCCGTACGTCGGCCGCGGCGGCGGCGCGGCCGGGCTCGCCGTCGCGCTGGCACTGGTCGGCGTCGTCGCCGCGGTCGGCATCCCCGCATACCGGGACTACGAAGTGCGCAGCCGTCTGACGCTCGCCTACTTCAGCAGCGAGGCGGCGCGACGCAGCCTGGCGTCGTACTACTCCGAGCACAAGGAAGTGCCGACGTCGCTCGAGGCGGCGGGCGTGCCGGCGACGCTTGCCGACGGCTCGCAGCTCACGCTCGACAGCGACACCATGGTGCTGACGGTCGACAGCCCCGACGGCCAGCTCGTCTTCAGACCCGACGAGAGCGACGACGGCACGGTGACGTGGCACTGCTCGGCGGGCGCAGGCGTCCGCGCGGCGGAGCTGCCGAGCGCATGCCGCGACGACGAAGACGCGACGAAACGCTGAGTAGTGCCGCCGCCGCGCGGCGACGTCCGTCGGCAAGCACGCTTTCTCGCCGGACGGGAACCAGCGATCGGGTCCAATGGTGGTCTGCCCAAAGCAATCGTCATGCAGACCAGCCCTGCCAGCGATCCGGTCGCGGTCTCGCCGCGCGCTGCGGCGGCGCGCGCGGTGCTGACGGTCGGCCATTCGACGCGGCCGATCGCGGAGTTCCTGTCGCTGCTCGCCGCACACGGCGTCACGCAGCTCGTCGACGTGCGCACGGTGCCGCGCTCGCGGCACAACCCGCAGTTCAACGCCGACGCGCTGCGGGCCGCGCTCGCCGCGGCGTCGATCGGCTACGCCCATGCGCCCGGGCTCGGCGGGCTGCGCAAGAGCGAGCCGTCATCGGCCAACGGCGGCTGGCGCAATCTCTCGTTTCGCGGCTACGCCGACCATATGCAGAGCGCCGAGTTCGAGGACGCCATCGTCGCGCTCGTCACGCTGGGACAGCGCGACCGCGTTGCGGTCATGTGCGCCGAGGCGGTGCCATGGCGCTGCCACCGCTCGCTCATCGCCGATGCGCTACTCGCGCGCGGCGTCGCCGCGTGCGAGATCGTCAGCGCGAAGCGGCTGCAGCCGCACCGGCTGACGCCGTTCGCGGTCGTCGACGGCGAGCAGGTCACGTATCCGCCGAGCGGTCGCGACGAAGGCTGACCGGCGGCGCCGAAGCGCCGCGGTCGCCGCGCGTTGCCCGCGCTACGGCAGCACTGAGATCGCCGTGGCGGTCGGCGTGGCGTCGAAGACCAGCTGCGAGGGATACGTCGGCCAGGTCGTGCCGAGCGCCTGCGGCGCATTCGGATCGCCGGCGCGGGCGAACGCGCCGAGGCTCGCCATCATCGCCTGCGAGAGCGCCAGCCGGCCCGGCCGGTTGGCGTTCGAGTTGGCGATGTTCGAGAACAGCGACGGACCGAAGTTGTCGAACAGGAACGGCAGGTCGAAGGCATGCGCCGCGCCGTAGATATCGTTGAACGGCGCCGGCTCCTCGTCCCAGTCGAAGCGGTAGTACCAGACGTCGTTCTGCTGCGAGCGCAGCGTGTCGAGCGCGTTCTTGGCGCCGGCGATGAGGAAGAGCTGGTTCAGCAGCTCGGTCTTGGCGTTGAAGCCCGTCACCGGCGTGGTCACCGGCAGGTACACCGCCGGGATCCATTGCTGGATCGTGATCTGCGGCGCCGCGTTGGGGTCATAGGCGAACTGGATGTCGAACAGCTGCTTGTCGGTCACCAGCCGCCCGCTCGGGCCGCCGAACAGCGTCAGGAACGTCGGGAAGAGCTTGCCCTCGTCGCGCGTATTGCCCGCCATCACGGGCACGTGGAGATAGTTGCCGGACGCCATCGCGCCGATCGGGTCGCTCGGCAGCATCGCGCCGTCGGGGATCGGCCCCGATCCGGCGAGCCCGAGCGCCGCGAGCTTGAAGAGCAGCGTGGACAACAGTTGCGCCGGAGTCCTCGAGCGCAGATAGGCAGCGACCACGGCCGGCGGCTGGCTCGCGATCCACGCCGCGGCGCCCGCCGCGTCGGCCGCGATGCCGTCGACGATCAACTGCTGGACCAGCAACTGCGTGCCTTGGGCGGCATAGAACGCCGCCGTGCTCAGCGTCGGCAACCGCCCGGGCGGCAGGTTCGTCGCCAGTGAGATGCCGCCGCTCAGCGGCGCGGCGCGGTGGAACAGCTGCGGCCGCGCCTGAACAGTCGCCGGCGTCGTCAGCAGCGCGTAGACGTTGATCGCGCCGGCCGACTGGCCCATCAGCGTGATGTTGGTCGGATTCCCGCCGAACTTGGAGATGTCGAAGCGGATGAACTGCAACGCCTTGATGAGGTCGAGCAGCGCGAAGTTGCCGGAGTCCTCCTGCGGATCGGTTCCCGACTTCAGCTGCGGCACGCTCAGGAAGCCGAAGATGCCGAGCCGGTAGTTCACGGTGACGACGACCGAGTCGGTCGCCTTGGCGAGCGCCGCGCCGTCGTACACCGGATCGGCGGTGTAGCCCGAGACGTTGCTGCCACCGTGGACGAAGACGATCACCGGACGGTCGCCGCGGCGGTCGGCGGGACGCCAGATGTTGAGGTAGAGGCAGTCTTCGCTGCCGACGGCTTGGTTCAGCGTGGTGCCGATCGTCTGGTCGTAGCGGTTGTTGGCGCCGGGGCCGTAAATGCGCCCGTACTGCACGCACGCGTTGCCGAACTGCTGCGTCGCCCGCGGCGTCTTCCAGCCGTCGGGATCGACCGGCGCCTTCCAGCGCAGGTCGCCGACCGGCGGCCTGGCGAACGGAACGCCCTTCCAGGCGTACGTGCCGGTGCCGGCCGAGTCGTCGATGCCGACGATCTTGCCGAAGCGCGTTTCCCGCTCGACGGTGGAATGGTCGCTGTCTGCCCAAGCCGAACCCTGCCAGGCGAGGGCGGCACAGGTGAGAAGGATCGAGATTTTGCGCATTGGTGGATCTCCTCCGGAGGTGCGGCGACGATATAAGAGCGAGCCGTATGCGGCCGCAGCAGAAACCCCGATCGACAACCGCGCATCGCGCCGCCCGTCGGAAACCGCCGCCCCGCACTGCGCGCGTCGGTTCGCTGGTGCGCTCGGCCGACACGCGAAGACTCAGCGCGCCGCCGTTGACAGGCCAGACATGGTAAGGTTATGCTTACCGTAAGGATGAACTGACCGATGACGATTTCGAAGACCGCTCTTCAGGCGCGCCGCTTCGCCGCCCTCGGCGATCCGACGCGGCTTTCGGTGTTCACGCTGGTCGCGCGCGCGCCGCTCTCGGTCGCCGAGGTCGCCGACCGCCTGCCGGTCAGCCGGCCCGCGGTGTCGCAGCACCTCAAGGTTCTCGCCGATGCGGGGCTGGTGCAGCGCGAGTCGGTCGGTACGCGCAACCTCTACCGCCCCGACCCCGACGGCATCGCGACGATGCGCGACTGCATCGACAGCCTCTGGGACGTCGGCCTCGCCCGCTTCAAGGCCCACGCCGAAGCCCTGGCACGCAGCCGTGCCGCCCACCTTCGCAAGGAGAAGCCATGAGCAGTCTCTCGCTCGCCGGCGCCACGCAGACCGCGGTGCGCAAGTCGGTCACCGTCGCCGCGCCGGTCGCGCTCGCGTTCGAGGTCTTCACGGCGCGCATCGAGTCGTGGTGGCCGATGGCGTCGCATCACATCGGCGACGCCGAGTGCGCCGCGGTCGTGATCGAGCCGCGCCCCGGCGGCCGCTGGTACGAGCGCGGCGTCGACGGCGTCGAGTGCGTCTGGGGCCAGGTGCTGGTCTGGGAGCCCGAGCGCCGCGTCGTCCTCGTCTGGCAGCTCGAT
>DASXIP010000118.1:0-2870 GCA_036497875.1 Caldimonas sp. | reverse complement strand
CGGCGTCTGGATCTACTTCATGCGCCAGATGCAGGGCGGCGGCAAGGGCGGCGCGTTCAGCTTCGGCAAGTCGAAGGCGCGCATGCTCGACGAGGCCAACAACACGACCACCTTCGCCGACGTCGCCGGCTGCGACGAGGCGAAGGAAGAGGTCAAGGAACTGGTCGACTTCCTGAAGGACCCGCAGAAATTCCAGAAGCTCGGCGGCCGGATCCCGCGCGGCGTGCTGCTCGTCGGCCCTCCGGGCACCGGCAAGACGCTGCTCGCCAAGGCGATCGCCGGCGAGGCCAAGGTGCCGTTCTTCTCGATCTCGGGCTCCGACTTCGTCGAGATGTTCGTCGGCGTCGGCGCGGCGCGCGTGCGCGACATGTTCGAGCAGGCGAAGAAGAGCGCGCCCTGCATCATCTTCATCGACGAGATCGATGCGGTCGGGCGGCACCGTGGTGCCGGGCTCGGCGGCGGCAACGACGAGCGCGAGCAGACGCTCAACCAGATGCTGGTCGAGATGGACGGCTTCGAGACCAACCTCGGCGTCATCGTCATGGCGGCGACGAACCGGCCCGACATCCTCGACCCGGCGCTGCTGCGGCCGGGCCGCTTCGACCGCCAGGTGTTCGTGACGCTGCCCGACGTGCGCGGCCGCGAGCAGGTGCTCAACATCCACATGCGCAAGGTCCCGGTCGGCCAGGACATCCGCGCCGACATCCTGGCGCGCGGGACGCCGGGCTTCTCGGGCGCCGACCTTGCCAACCTCGTCAACGAGGCGGCGCTGTTCGCGGCGCGCAGGAACGGCCGGGTCGTCGAGATGGTCGACTTCGAGCGCGCCAAGGACAAGATCATGATGGGCCCCGAGCGCAAGTCGATGATCATGCCGGAGGACGAGCGCAGGAACACGGCGTACCACGAGTCGGGCCACGCGCTCGTCGCGCGGCTGATGCCGAAGACCGATCCGGTCCACAAGGTCACCGTCATCCCGCGCGGGCGCGCGCTCGGCGTGACGATGCAGTTGCCCGAAGGCGACCGCTACAGCCTCGACAAGGAGCGCATGCTGTCGACGATCGCGGTGCTCTTCGGTGGCCGCATCGCCGAGGAAGTCTTCATGCACCAGATGACGACCGGCGCGAGCAACGACTTCGAGCGCGCGACCTCGATCGCGCGCGACATGGTGACGCGCTACGGCATGACCGACGAGCTCGGGCCGATGGTCTACGCCGAGAACGAAGGCGAGGTCTTTCTCGGCCGCTCGGTGACGAAGACGACCAACATGTCGGAAGAGACGATGCGCAAGGTCGACGCCGTGATTCGGCGCATCATCGACGAGCAGTACGCGGTCGCGAGGAAGCTGATCGAGGACAACCAGGACAAGATCCACGCGATGGCTGCGGCGCTCCTCGAGTGGGAGACGATCGACTCCGACCAGATCGATGACATCATGGCCGGCCAGCCGCCGCGGCCGCCGAAGGACTGGACGCCGACGTCGACCAGGCCGAGCAGCGTGCCGCCAGTGACTCCGGGCAACGCACCGGCAGCGGCCTGAGGGAGATGCGCCGAGCGGCATCGATGACGGGGCTTCGGCCCCGTCTTTCATGAACGGTCCGTTCTGGCGCGCCGGCCGTTTCGAGATCGACCTCGCCCGGACGCGGGTCATGGCGATCGTCAATGTCACTCCGGACTCGTTCTCCGACGGTGAACCCGGGCTGACGCCGGCGGCCGCCGTCGCGCGCTGCGAGCAACTGCTCGCGGACGGCGCCGACCTTCTCGACATCGGTGGCGAGTCGAGCCGGCCGGGCTCGGCGCCGGTCGCCGCCGGGGTCGAGCTGGCGCGCGTCCGCCCGGTGCTCGAGGCGGCCGTCCGCCTCGGCTGCCCGGTCTCGATCGACACGACCAAGGCGGAGGTCATGCGCGCCGCGCTCGACCTCGGCGCCGACATCGTCAACGACATCTCCGCATTGCGCGGGCCCGGCGCGCTCGAGACTGTCACGGCGCACGGCCGATGCGGTGTCTGCCTCATGCACTTGCGCGGCACGCCGGCTTCGATGGGCGGCGAGGCGCGCTACGACGATGTCGTCGGCGAGGTCCTGGCGTTCCTGCGCGCGCGGATCGCTGCCGCCGAGGCGGCTGGCATCGGCCGCCAACGCATCGTCGCCGACCCGGGAATCGGGTTCGCGAAGACCGCCGAGCACAACCTCGAATTGCTCGCCCGCCACGGCGAGCTGCTCGCGCTCGGCGTTCCAATCCTGGCTGGCTGGTCGCGCAAGTCGACGCTCGCGCGCGTGGCCGGAGTCGCGACACCGGCGGCCGGACGGAATGTCGAAGAGCGGATGCGCGTCGAGGCAGCGAGCGTCGCCGCCGCCGTGCTCGCGGTCGAGCGCGGCGCGCGCATCGTCCGCGTCCACGACGTTGCCGCGACGGTCGCTGGCCTTGCCGTCTGGAACGCTGCGCGCGGCGCCGATAATCGCCCCGACCTTCCGACGGCCAGCGGCCCGCGCCCATGAGCAGAACCTATTTTGGCACCGACGGCATTCGCGGCACGGTTGGCGTCGCGCCGATCACGCCGGATTTCCTGCTGCGCCTTGGTCACGCTGTCGGCGCGGTGCTGCGCGGCGGCGGCGGGCGCAGGCCGACCGTGCTGATCGGCAAGGACACGCGGATCTCGGGCTACATGATCGAATCCGCACTCGAAGCGGGGTTCGCTTCGGCCGGTGTCGACGTCGTCCTCACCGGGCCGTTGCCGACACCCGGCGTCGCCTACCTGACGCGTGCGCTCAGGCTCGACCTCGGCGTCGTCATCAGCGCGTAGCACAATCCGTTCGCCGACAACGGCATCAAGTTCTTCTCGGCGCACGGCGCGAAGCTCGACGATGAATGGG
>DASXIP010000117.1:0-7420 GCA_036497875.1 Caldimonas sp. | reverse complement strand
CGGCCGACCACATGCGCCGCTACCCGCACGAGTTCTCGGGCGGCCAACGGCAGCGGATCGGCATCGCGCGCGCGCTCGCCGTGAGCCCGAAGCTCGTCGTCTGCGACGAGGCGGTCTCGGCGCTCGACGTCTCGATCCAGGCGCAGGTGATCAACCTGCTCGAAGACCTGCAGAAGCAGTTCAACCTGACCTACATCTTCATCGCCCACGACCTCTCGGTCGTCGAGCACATCAGCACGCGGGTCGCGGTGATGTACCTCGGCCGCATCGTCGAGATCGCGCCGGCCAGGCAGCTCTACACGCAGCCGCTCCATCCGTACACCGAGGCGCTGCTGTCGGCGGTGCCGATCCCCGACCCGAGCGTCAAGAGGAAGCGCATTCCGCTTCAGGGCGACGTTCCGAGCCCGATCCGGCCGCCGTCGGGATGCCACTTCCACACCCGTTGCCCGATCGCCGAGTTCCCGCTCTGCAGCACCGAGCAGCCGCTGCTGAAGGAAAGCCGCCCCGGGCATTGGGCGGCGTGCCACCTGCGCGCGTGACGCTTTGCTTCAGCGCGCCGGCTGCTCGGCGCGTGCGACGCGCGTGCGCCGCCAGGTCGCCGGCGGCGTGCCGTACTCGCGCCTGAACGCCCGGCTGAAGGCAGTGTCGGTCTGATAGCCGATGTCCTCGGCGATGCGGGCGAGCGAGGCGTTGCTGCCTGATAGCAGATTGGCCGCGAGCAGCATGCGCCACTGCGTCAGGTAGTGCATCGGCGAGCTGCCGACGAGAAGCTGGAAGCGCTCGGCAAGCACCGACCGCGACGTCGCCGCCGCGCTCGCCAGCTCCTCGAGCGTCCAGGCGTGCGCCGGCCGGCTGTGGAGCGCGTTCAGCGCCGCGCCGACGATGCGGTCGCCGACGCCGGCAAGCCAGCCGGTGCGGCCGTCACCCTGCTCGTTCATGTAGAGCCGCAGAACCTCGATGAAGAGCACCTCGGAGAGCTTGGCGAGGACGCCGGAGCCGCCCGGTCGCGGCGAGCGCGCCTCGGCGAGCGCGTAGCGGACCGACGCCTCGAGCCAGGTGCCGGCGTTGGAGCCGCGCACGTTGACGCGGACCAGCTTCGGCAGGCCCGTGAGGAGCATGCGGGCGAGACGCGTATCGCAGGCGAGGTAGCCGCAGATGAGCCGCGTCGTCGCACCGCCGCCACCGTAGGCAAGCAGCCGTGGCCGGCGAGCGAAGATGGTGTCGAGCCGGGCACCGGTGGCCGGCTTCAGCCCCGGCTCGGAGGTCATCACGTGGGCATCGCCTTGCGGGAAGACGATCGCATCGCCGGCGATCAGCCGAGTCGGTGGCTCGCCGTCGATCTCGACGAAACATTCGCCCTCGGTGATGAGATGGAAGATGACGATCTTCTCGGCGTTCGGCTCGAGCAAGGGCGCGGCCGAGTCGGCGCGCGGCGAGAAGTAGCACCACGGCGCGCTGAAGCGCCCCTGCAGGAAGATCGCGCCGACCAGGCGGACGACGCGCAGCGTTTCGGAGAGAGCGTCCATGCGGCGTCAACCCGCCGCGACGTCGACGTGCAGCGCGAACGGAGTCGCCTGCACGACCGCGCAGGGGACTGGAGAGCAGCGGCAGCCGTCTGCGACGAGCTTCTCCAGCAGCTCTGCCGAAACGCCCGCGGCGGCGATGCGCACGTGCAGCTGCATGTCGGCCGGTCCGGCCGGCACCTCGCGTCCGTCGGCTTCGGTCATGCCGAGCAAGCCGCGCGTGTCGGACCGGCTGCTCGCCTCGACCTCGAGCGAGTCGAGCGCGATGCCGCGCGCCGCCGCGGTGAGCGCGATCGATGTCGCTGCGCACGAGGCAAGCCCGCCTCGGAACAGCCAGCCCGGTGTCACCTCGTCGCCTTCGCCGCCGAGCTCGGCGGGCATATCGGTCGCGACCTCGATGCCGGTCGGGTGGCGCACGACGCAGCGAGTCGCGCCGAGCCAGCGTGCGCTCGCGGGAGTGTCGTCGTGCCGGCCCATCTCGGGCTTGCGTCGCAGCACGGTCTGCGCGCGCGCGACCGCCGTCGCGACCTGTTCGCTCGTCATGGTGTCGATCCCCGTCGTGGCGTCGCCTATTCTGAGTGCGACTGCGCTTGCGGGCCAAGGGCGAAGCGAGCGGAACCGGCCGGTCCGGACGGCCGGACAGCAATCGTGGACGCGGGGGCAGCCGCCGGCGCGCGCGCCTGCCGCTGCGGACGCCCGGGCAGCGAGCGCCGACGCACGAGCAGGACAGGCCTCGCTGCTGGAGATTGCAATCGCGGCTCCATCCACACCCCAGGAGCCAGACCATCATGCAAGCCACCCTCACGCCCACCGTCCCCGCCACCACCGACCTCGTCGCACTCAAAGGCCGCCAGCAAGCCGCTTGGGCGAGCGGCGACTACGCGGTCATCGGCACGACCTTGCAGATCGTGGGCGAGTCGCTTGCGGAGGCGTGCGACCTGCGCACCGACGAGCGCGTCCTCGACGTCGCTGCCGGCAACGGCAACGCGACGCTCGCCGCGGCCCGGCGCGGCTGCCGCGTGACGTCGACCGACTACGTCGCAGCACTGCTCGACCGCGGCGCCGAGCGCGCAGCCGCCGAGCGACTCGAGGTCAAGTTCCAGCAGGCCGATGTCGAAGCGTTGCCGTTCGCCGACGCGAGCTTCGATGCCGTCGTCTCGACCTTCGGCGTCATGTTCGCTCCCGATCACGCGAAGAGTGCAGCCGAGATGACGCGCGTCTGCCGCCCGGGCGGACGGATCGGCCTCGCCAACTGGACTCCCGACGGCTTCATCGGCCAGCTGTTCAAGACACTCGGCAAGCACATCGCGCCGCCGCCCGGCGTGCAGTCGCCCGCCCTGTGGGGAACCGAAGCGCACCTGCTCACGCTGTTCGGAAAGGATGCGGCGATCGCTGTGACGAAGCGGACCTTCAACTTCCGCTACCGCTCGGCGGCGCACTTCATCGACGTCTTTCGCACCTGGTACGGCCCGGTCCACAAGGCGTTCGCTGCGCTTCCCGGCGACAAGGGCGAGGCGCTCGCGCACGATCTGACGGCGCTGCTCCACGGCGCCAACCGTGCCGGCCCGCAGTCGCTGGTGGTGCCGAGCGAGTATCTCGAGATCGTCGTCACGTGTAGCTGACATCCGTGGACGCGCGCCTGCAGCGGCGCGTCCAGCGCTACGGCTGGGACCTCGCTGCCGCCGACTACGACCGCCTCTGGCAGGAGCCGCTGGGACCGGCCCGCACGGCGCTCGCCGCGGGCGTGGCCGCACGCGGCGGCGAGCGCGTCCTCGACGTCGCTTGCGGCACCGGGCGGCTGGCGCTCGACCTCGCACATGCGGTCGGACCGGGCGGCAACGTCGTCGGCGTCGACCTCTCGGCTGCGATGGTCGACGCTGCGCGCCGCCGCGTTGCTGCGCACGGGATCGGCAACGCGGTCTTCGAGCGGATGGACGCCGAAGCGCTCGCGCTCCCCGACGCGAGCTTCGACGTCGTCGTCTGCGCACTCGGCCTGATGTACATGCCCGATCCCCGACAGGCGCTGCGCGAGATGGCGCGCGTGCTGCGGACGGGCGGCCGGATCGCCGTCGTCGTCTGGGGCGATCGTCGTCGTGTCGGCTGGTCGCCGCTGCTCCCGATCGTCGAAGCCGAGGTGACGAGCGACGTCTGCCCGCTGTTCTTCGCGCTCGGCAACGAAGGCGCGCTCGGCCTCGCGTGCGCGGCTGCGGGATTCGTCGTCGTCGAGCAGCATCGCACCGCCACGTCGCTCGCCTTTGCGTGTGACGACGACGCGTGCGACGCTGCGCTCGTCGGCGGACCGGTCGCGCTCGCATGGTCTCGCTTCGACGCGGAGACCCGCACGCGTGTGCGCGAGCGCTATCTGGAAGCGATCGCGCCGTGGCGCGCCCGGCGCGGCTACCGCGTCCCGGGCGAGTTCGTGCTCGCGCTGGCGACGCGCGACGATGCCTCGGCCGCCGCTTGTGCCGGCACCAGCACGGCGGCGACCGCGGCGGCGACGAACGCGCAGACCGCGCCGGCGGTGAAGGCGAGCCGGTAGCCGTCGTTCAGCGCGGCGACGTCGCTCGCGCCGCTCGTGCCGCTATGCGCCGCGGCGAGGCTGGCGAGGATCGCGAGACCGAGCGCGCCGCCCATCATGAACGCCGTGTTGACGATGCCGGATGCGAGGCCCGACTCGCTCTCGGCGACGTCGCGCATCGCGGCGAGCAGGAGCGGGTTGAAGGCGACGCCGGCACCGACGCCGAGCAGCAGCATCCCCGGCAGCACGTCGGCGAAGAAGCCGCCGTCGAGCGGAGCGTGCGCGAAGAGGGCGAGGCCGATCGTGGCGCAGAGCAATCCCGCGACGAGCGGCCAGCGGATGCCGAATCTGAGGACGATGCGCGCCGAGATGCCGAGCGAGCACGCCGCCATGATCAGGTTCGACGGCAGGAACGCGAGGCCGACCTGCATCGCGGTATAGCCGAGGACGCGCTGCAGGTAGAGCGCCGAGAGGAAGAACCACGCGAACATGGCCGCCGACCAGAGGACGCCGATGACGCTGGCCGCGTTCAGCGCCGTCGAGCGGAACAGGCGCAGCGGCATCAGCGGCGACGGCACGCGCGCCTCGATGGCGACGAAGAGTGCGAGCAGCGCGAGCGCCGTGCCGAGCAGCGCGATCGTCCGCGGCGACGTCCAGCCGGCCTCGTTACCGCCGACGATCGCGTAGACCGCGAGCATGAGCGCCGCGGTGACGGTGATCGCACCGGCGACATCGAGCGGGATCCGCCGCCGCTCGCCGTCGGCCTTCGGCAGCAGCGCCACGCAGAGGCCGAGCACCACCGCGCCGATCGGCACGTTGACGAGGAAGATCCAGTGCCAGTCGTAGGCATCGGTGAGGACGCCGCCGAGCAGCACGCCGATGCTGCCGCCGCCGGCGCAGACGAAGCTGTACACGCCCATCGCCTTGGCGCGTTCGCGCTCCTCGGTGAAGAGGTGCATCAGCAGCGCGAGCGCGACCGCATCGACGATCGCGCCGCCGATCCCCTGGACCGCGCGCGCGACCACGAGCGGCAGCTGCGAGCCTGCGAAGCCGCATGCCGCAGACGCGCCGGTGAAGAGCACGACGCAGATCATGAAGACGCGGCGATGGCCGTAGAGGTCACCGAGGCGGCCGCCGAGCAGCAGGAAGCCGCCGCAGGTCAACAGATAGGCGTTGAAGACCCACGCCAGCGTCGCTTCGGTGAAGCCGAGATCGGCGCGGATCGAAGGCAGCGCGACGTTGACGATGGTGGCATCGAGCACGACCATGACGACGCCGAGGCAAACGACGGCGAGCGCGAGCCAGCGTCGCGAGATCGAGATCCGAGAAATGGCCATGCGCGCCGGGGCAAAGCGCGCATGCTAGCGGCGGCCGACGTTACCGCCCGCGACATGGGAGACTGCCGGCGCCGCCGCAGCGCTCTGGCAGCGGCGGCGGGGCGATCCTCAGGCGCTGGCGATGTTGTCGGCCGAGAACGGCATCCGGCGGACGCGCTTGCCGGTCGAGGCGAACACCGCGTTGGCGAGCGCCGGACCGATCAGCGCCGTCGCCGGCTCGCCGATGCCGCCCGGCTTCTCGTTGCTCGCCACGAGCGTGATGTCGATCGCCGGCGCCTCGTTCATGCGGACGACGCGGTAGCGGTCGAAGTTGGTCTGCTGGACGCGACCCTTGTCGAGCGTGATCTCGCCGTAGAGCGCCGCCGAGAGGCCGAAGACGATGCTCGACTGGATCTGCGCTTCGACCGTGTCCGGGTTGACCATCCAGCGCGGGTCCGCAACGTGTTCCCGGTAGCGCGGCGTCATCGCGCCAGCGCGTCGTCGACCACCTCGATCCAGTGGCGCACCGGCGTCGTCGTGCCGCTCTGCAGATGCTGGATGCAGCCGATGTTGGCCGAGACGATCGTCGTCGGCGCGAGCCGGTCGAGGTTCGCCAGCTTGCGGTTGCGCAAGGCATTGGCGAGCTCGGGCTGTAGCACCGAATACGTTCCCGCGGAGCCGCAGCACAGGTGCGCCTCGTTGGCCGGGACGCAGACGTCGAAACCGAGTTCGGCGAGCGAGATCTCGACGACGCCGCGAAGGCGCTGGCCGTGCTGCAGCGTGCAGGGTGGATGAAACGCCACTCGGGCCGCCTCACGGCTGGACTGGCGTTTCGCCGACAGGGCCGCACCCCCTTTCCGCTCCCCCGCCGAGCGGGGGAGGGTCAATCGGTCGAGGAGCAATGGCACAAGCTCGGGGAGGAGCTCCGAGACATCGCGTGTCATGTCGGCGATGCGCCCCGCCTTCGTCGCGTACGCGGGATCGTGGCCGAGCGAGTGCCCGTACTCCTTGACGGTGACGCCGCAGCCCGATGCGTTCATAACGATCGCCTCGACCTCGCCGCGCTCCACCAGTGGCCACCAGGCGTCGATGTTGCGCCGCATCTGCGCGAGTGCGCCGTCGCGGTCGCTCGAGTGCAGCCGGATCGCGCCGCAGCAGCCGGCGTCGGGCGCGACGATCGTCTGGATGCCGGCAGCGTCAAGGACGCGCGCGGTCGCGCTGTTGATGTTGGGCAGCATCGCCGGCTGCACGCAGCCGGCGAGCAACAGGACCTTGCGCGCGTGCATGCGTGCTGGCCACGCGTTCGCGCTTGCCGGTTGCGCTGGCGGCACCTTCGCCATCAGCACGCCAGGCAGCGCGCCGCGCAGCGCCTGGCCGACCTTCATCGCCGGCGCGAACAGCGGCGACGTCAACCCTTCCTTCAACGTCCAGCGCAGCGCGCGCTCGCCGGCCGGGCGTGGCACGCGCTCGTCGACGATCCTGCGGCCGATCTCGACCAGGTTGCCGTACTGCACTCCCGATGGACACGTCGTCTCGCAGTTGCGGCACGTCAGGCAGCGGTCGAGATGGAGCTGCGTCGCGCGCGTCGGCGGGTGGCCCTCGAGCACTTGCTTGATCAGGTAGATCCGCCCGCGCGGGCCGTCGAGCTCGTCGCCGAGCAGTTGGTAGGTCGGGCAGGTCGCGGTGCAGAAGCCGCAGTGCACGCACTTGCGCAGGATCGCTTCGGCTTCGACGCCGTCGGCGGTGCCGGCGAACTCGGCGGCGATCTCGGTCTGCATGTCAGGTCCGGATTGTCGTCACAGACCCGGATAGAGGCGCCCGGGGTTGAGGATGCGCTTGGGATCGAACGCCTGCTTCAGCCGCTCGTGAACCGCGCGCAGCGGCGGGCTCAGCGGCGTGAACACGCCCGCCGACCGGTCGCGCGTGTGGAACGCGGTCGCGTGGCCGCCGGCCGCTGCTGCTGCCTCGCGCACCTGCGCTGCCGGCAACGCGGTCGCGAGCCAGCGCTGTGCGCCGTGCCATTCGATCAGCTCGTCGCCGGCGAGGCCGAGCAGCGGCGCGGT
>DASXIP010000116.1:0-17158 GCA_036497875.1 Caldimonas sp. | reverse complement strand
TGCTTGAGGAGCGCCTTGGCACGCAGGCAATAGGGACACGTCGCCGTGCTGTACATCTTGACCGGCTGCATCGGGGCGCGCTATGCGGTCTTTTCGGTCGGCAGGTTGGCGGCGCGCCAGGCGGCGACGCCACCGGAGAGCGCAGTCGCGTTCTCGAAGCCGAGCTTCTTCAGCTGCGCGACGGCGCGCTGCGCGCGCGTTCCGGTCGGACAGACCACCACCACCGGCAGCGCCTTGTTCTTCGGCAGCTCGCGCGAGGTCTCGAGCCCGGCGAGCGGCACGCTCTTCGCGCCGACCGGATGGCCGGCGGCGTACTCGGCTGGATCGCTGATGTCGATCAGGACCGCCTTCTCGCGATTGATCATGCGCACGGCATCGGCAGCGCTGACGCCGCCGCCGCCGATGCCGCCGGCGAGCGTGGGCCAGAGCAGCATGCCTCCGGAGGCGATCGCCGCGGCGAAGAGATACCAGTTGTCGAGAACGAATCTCAAGGTCGTCGGCAAAGCGTTGCCTCGCAATCGGGCGAAGGTCGAATTATAGAATTCGCCTTCCGCTCGCCCGCCCGGGCGTGGCCATTGCCCCTTCGCAGCGGAGCTTCGGCAGTGGCCAGCGCCTTCTTCTCCCGATGCACAAGCTCGTCCTCCTTCGCCACGGCGAATCGACCTGGAACCTGGCCAATCGCTTCACCGGCTGGACCGATGTCGAGCTGACGCCCGCTGGCGTCGAGCAGGCGCGCGCCGCCGGCCGGCTGCTGCGCAGCGAAGGCTTCGAGTTCGACCGCGCCTGGACGTCGGTGCTGCAGCGCGCGATCTGGACTCTCTGGCACGCGCTCGACGAGATGGACCGGACGTGGCTGCCGATCACGAACGACTGGCGCCTGAACGAGCGCCACTACGGCGCGTTGCAGGGGCTCGACAAGGCCGAGACCGCCGCCAGATACGGCGACGCGCAAGTGCTCGCCTGGCGGCGTAGCTACGACGTGCCGCCGCCGCCGCTCGCCGCCGACGATGCGCGCTGCGAGCGCAGCGACCCGCGCTACGCGCGACTGGCGCCCGAACAGGTTCCGCTTACGGAGTGCCTGAAGGACACCGTCGCGCGCGTCCTGCCGCTCTGGCACGAACAGCTCGCGCCGGCCATCGCGCGCGGCGAGCGGCTGCTCGTCTCCGCACACGGCAACAGCATGCGCGCGCTGGTGAAGTATCTCGACGGCATCGGCGATGCCGAGATCGTCGCCCTCAACATCCCGAACGGAATTCCGCTCGTCTACGAGCTCGACGACGCGCTGAAGCCGATCCGCAGCTACTACCTCGGCGACGCCGAAGCAGTCGCGCGCGCCGCCGCCGCAGTCGCCGCGCAGGGCAAGGCGCGCTAACTCACGCCGCGGCGACGCCGAGCGCGGCGGCGATGTCGGCGCGCAGCAGCCCGGCGAGCGCGCGCCGCTCGACGCCACCGCTGGCACGCGGCGGCAGGAACGTCAGGCGAACGCGGACACCGTCGCCGCACGACGTCCGCCAGAGACTCGTCAGCAGGCTCGTGTCGCCGATGAACTCGACCGCCGCGCTGACGGCATCGGTCGCGTCGGCAAAGCGCAATGCGACCGGCTGCACGGGGGTCGACGTCGCGATCGCCGCCTGCAGCAGGTTGGCGTGGAACGGCAGCAGGCCGTGCCCGGTCGATGTCGTCCCCTCGGGAAAGATCGCCACCACCTGGCCGCCGGCGAGCGCCTCGGCGATGACGTGGACGACGCGCAGCGCGTCGCGTTTCCGCTCGCGCTCGAGGTAGAGCGTCCCGGCCGAATCGACCAGCCGCGACACCAGCGGCCAGCTCTTGACGTCGGCCTTGGCGACGAACCGCGCCTCGGGGACGACCGCATGGACCGCCATGATGTCGAGCCAGGAGACGTGGTTGACAGCGAGCAGGCTCGCTTCGCGCCTCGGCACGCCGTCGCACTCGAACGCGATGCCGAGGACGGCGAGCATCTTCTTCGACCACCAGCGGATCCGCTCGCGCCGGGCGTCGAGCGACAGCGACGGAAACGAGAACAGGACGATCGCGAGGCCGTGCAGGCCATGGACGACCGCCTGCGCCAGCCGCGCCAGCGCGCGCAGGCGCCGCATCAATCGGCCGCCATGGCGTCAACCGACCGCGTCGTAGGCGACGGCGCCGGCGACCAGGGTGCAGTGAACGCGCCCCGGCAGCTCGTGGCGCGCGAACGGCGTGTGGTGGCTGCGGCTCGCGAGCGTCGTGCCGTCGACGGTCCACGATTCGTCGGCGGCGAAGATGCAGAGGTCGGCCGGCGCGCCCTCGACGAGGCCGCTCGCCGCGGCCGCCGCGCCGCTCGAGCGCGCGAGCACGGCGGCCGGCCGGCTGGTGACGGCAGCGAGCGTCTTCGCGAGACCGAGCTTCGACGCTTCGCCCCACTTGAGCGCCAGTCCGAGCAGCAGCTCGAGACCGGTCGCGCCCGGCTCCGCCTCGGCGAACGGGAGGTGCTTCGCGTCCTCGCCGACCGGCGTGTGATCGCTGACGAGCGCATCGATCGTGCCGTCGGCGAGCGCGGCGCGGATCGCGTCCCGATCGCGCTGCTGGCGCAGCGGCGGCACCAGCCGCATCGCGGCATCGAAGTAGCCGATGTCGACATCGATCAGGTGCAGCTGGTGGATGCTCGCGTCGCACGTCAGCGGCAGCCCTTCGGCCTTCGCCTTGCGAACGAGATCGACGCCGGCCGCGCTGCTCAGCCGGCAGAGGTGGACTTGCGCGCCGGTGTCGCGCACCAGCTCGAAGATCGTCGCCAGCGCAATCGTCTCGGCGACCACCGGGACGCCCGACAGGCCGAGCCGCGTCGCGAGCGGTCCCTTGGCGGCGACGCCGTTGCCGAGCCAGGCATCGTTGGGCCGCAGCCAGACCGTGTAGCCGAACGTCGCAGCGTATTGGAGCGCACGGTGCAGGACCAGGGTATCGCGGATCGCGACGTCGGCCTGCGCGAAGCCGATGCAGCCGGCCTCGCTGAGCTCGGCCATCTCGGTCAGCGCCTCGCCCTTCAGGCCTTCGGTCAGCGCACCGAGCGGATGAAGGTGCGCCAGGTTCAGGTTGCGGGCACGGAACTTCAGCATCTCGACCAGCCCCGGCTCATCGAGCACCGGGTCGGTGTCGGGCGGGCAGACGACGCTCGTCACGCCGCCGGCCACCGCCGCGGCGAGCTCGGACTCGAGCAGGCCAGCGTGCTCGTGGCCGGGCTCGCCGAGCCGCGCCGCGAGGTCGACGAGCCCGGGCACGACGACCGCGCCGCGGGCATCGATCGTCCGTGTCGGCTCGAAGTCGCGCAGGCGCGTGTCGCTCGCGCCGCGGGCGACGATCGCGATCCGCTCGCCGTCGATGCCGATCGCGCCGGCGTCGTCGCGGCCGCTCGCCGGATCGACGAGGCGTGCGTTGGTGATCAGGATCCTGCTCGTCATCGGCACCTCCGCGCTGCGCCCTTTGGCGTTCGCCCCGCCAGCCGCCCGACGGCTCACGGCGCGTTGCCGGCGATGATCGACATCACCGCCATCCGCACTGCGATGCCGAACGTGACCTGCGGCAGGATCACGCTCTGCAGCCCGTCGACGACCGCCGAGTCGATCTCGACGCCACGGTTGATCGGCCCCGGGTGCATGACGATCGCGTCCGGCTTGGCGAGCGCGAGCTTCTCGGGGCTGAGGCCGAAGGTCTTGAAGTATTCGCCGGCGCTCGGCAGCATCGCGCCGCTCATGCGTTCGTTCTGCAGGCGCAGCATGATCACGACGTCGGCGCCTCGGATCCCCTCGGCCATGTCGTGGCAGACGCGGACACCCATCTCCTTCAAGTCGCCCGGAACGAGCGTCTTCGGGCCGACGGCGCGGATCTCCGGCGCGCCGAGCGTCGTCAGTGCGTGGATGTCGGAACGGGCGACGCGCGAGTGGACGATGTCGCCGACGATTGCCACCGTCAAGTTGGTGAAGTCCTTCTTGTAGTGGCGGATCGTGTACATGTCGAGCAGCCCCTGCGTCGGGTGCGAGTGGCGGCCGTCGCCGGCGTTGACCACATGCACGTGCGGCGCGCAGTGCTGCGCGATGAGGTAGGGCGCGCCGCTCTCCGAATGGCGGACGACGAACATGTCGGCGTGCATCGCCGACAGGTTGGCGATCGTGTCGAGCAGGCTCTCGCCCTTGGCGGTCGACGAGCGCGCGATGTCGAGGTTGATGACGTCGGCAGAAAGGCGCTTGGCCGCGATCTCGAAGGTCGTCCGCGTCCGCGTCGAATTCTCGAAGAACAGGTTGAAGACGCTCTTGCCGCGCAGGAGCGGCACCTTCTTGACGTCGCGTTCGTTGACGCTGAGGAAGGTGCCCGCGGTGTCGAGGATGTGCTGCAGGATCGGCGCCGGGAGACCCTCGATCGAGAGCAGATGGATGAGTTCGTCGTTGCGGTTGAGCTGAGGGTTGCGACGGCCGAACATGGTTGCCACGGACGCGACGTTACCGGATGTCGAAGCTGAAGCGGCCGGCATCGTCGCGCGCCAGCGAGATGCGCTTGCCGGGCGCCAGCTCGATCGTCGCCGGCACCCACGCGGCGGCGATCGGCAGCTCGCGGCCGCCGCGGTCGACGAGCACCGCGAGCGCGACGCTCGCCGGCCGGCCGAAGTCGTACAGCTCGTTGACGGCGGCCCGGATCGTCCGCCCGGTGTAGAGGACGTCGTCGACGAGGACGATGTGGCGGCCCTCGATGTCGAACGGCAGCTTGGTGTGGTCGGCACCTGCCGAGAGGCCGCGCTGCGAGAAGTCGTCGCGGTGCAGGGCGCTCGAAATCACGCCGGGCGCACCCGCGAGGCCGAGGTCCTTCTGCAGCCGCTCGGCCAGCCAGGCGCCCCCCGACCAGATGCCGACCAGGCCGCCGCCCGGCTTCAGCAGCCTGCGGACGCCCTCGAGGAGCTGGGCGTAGAGTGCCTCGGCATCGAGCCGGTCGACGGTGCTCATGGCAGGGCCGCCAGGTGTTGCGCCAACAGGATCGCCGCCGCAGCAGCGTCGACGTCGCCGGCGCCGGCACGCTTGGCGTCGGTCGTCGTGTAGCGCTCGTCGACCTCGTGCACGGGCAGGCCGAAGCGCGCGCCGAGCTCGCGAGCGAAGCGGCGCGCGCGCGCGGTGTTCGCGTGCGGCGCGCCGTCGGGGTGATAGGGAACGCCGACGACGAGCGCATCCGGGTGCCACTCGTCGACGAGCGCCGCGATCGCGTCGGCGCGCGCCTCGCCTCGCGCGTCGACGGTGGTCAGCGGCGTCGCCGTGCCGGTGATCGCGTTGCCGGTCGCGACGCCGACCCGGCGCGTCCCGAAGTCGAAAGCGAGGTACGAGCGGGGTGGGCTGGCCGACGCGAGCGCCCGGCTCATTGCCAAGCCCGCTCGCCGCGCGCTGCGGTATGCGGCTGAGGAGCGGTCGGTCGGCTCATGCGTGCCCCGCGTCGGCACTGAGCATGCCGGCGTCGATGCCGAGCAGCGACAGCGCCTTTTCGTAGCGCTGGCCGACTGGAGTGTCGAAGATGATGCCTGGCTCAGCCTCGACGTTGATCCAGCCGTTGCTGCCGATCTCTTCTTCGAGCTGGCCGGCCGCCCAGCCGCTGTAGCCGAGCATCACCAGCACCTTCTTCGGCCCGGCGCCGCTCGAGATCGCCTCGAGGACGTCCTTGCTGGTCGTCATCTCGAGGCCGCCGGCGATCCGCAGCGACGAGTTGTACGGGCTGTCGCCGCCCTCGCCCGACAGCGGCTCGTGGAGGACGAAGCCGCGCTCGGTCTGCACCGGCCCGCCGAAGTACACCGGCAGCTCAGCGAGATCGTCGCGATCGAGCGAGAGCTCGACTTTCTCGAACAGGCTCTTCAGCGTGATGTCGATCGGCTTGTTAATGACCAGGCCGAGCGCGCCTTTTTCGCTGTGCTCGCAGAGGTAGATGACGGTGCCTGCGAACGTGCCGCTGCTCATTCCCGGCATGGCGATCAGGAACTGGTTGGTCAGGTTGATCGGCGTCGCGGCCATGGCCAGATTTTATTCCCCGCCGCCGCCGCCGCGCCCGACCGCGCGTCGCGTACGGCCTTTCGGCACACTTGCCGGGCCATGGCGGACGACAAGCCCCTCGACAGCGCACTGGTCTGGTTCCGTCGCGACCTGCGCGTCGCCGACCACGCCGCGCTCTACCACGCGCTCAGGGCGGCACGGCAGGTCTGGTGCGCGTTCGTCTACGACCGCGCCATCCTCGACGAGCTGCCGCGCGCCGACCGCCGGGTCGAGTTCATCGTCGAGAGCGTCGACGCGCTCGCCGCCGACCTCGCCGCTCTCGGCGAAAGGCACAGCGTGCCGGGCGTTCGCCTCCTCGTCCGCCATGGCCAGGGCGCCGACGAGATCGTCGCCCTCGCCGCTGAGCTGCACGTCCAGGCGGTCTACGCCAACCACGACGACGACCCCTATGCGCTGGCGCGTGACGCGCGCGTTCGCGGCGCCCTCGCCGACCTCGGCGTCGCCCTGCACACGTCGAAGGACCATGTCATCTTCGAACGCAGCGAGGTCCTCACCGGGAGCGGCAAGCCGTACAGCGTGTTCACGCCGTACAGGGCGGCCTGGCTGGCCAATCTCGACGCCTTCTTCCTCAAGCCCTACCCGGTCGAGCGTCACGCCGCGAGCCTGGCGACGGTGGCCGCCGGAGTCGCCAGCGCGCTGCCGTCGCTGGCCCGACTCGGCTTCGTCAAGACCAACCTCGACACGCTCAAGGTCCACGGCGGCAGCGCCGCCGCGGAGGCCCTTTTCGCCGACTTCATGCAGCGCATCGACGACTACGCGGAAGCGCGCGAATACCCGGCCGTGAAGGGCCCGAGCTATCTCGGCGTCCACCTGCGCTTCGGCACGATCTCGATCCGTCGCATCGCGGCGGCGGCGCGCGCCCATGCGGCCGAGGCCGGGCGGCACGCGCGCGGCGCCGAGACGTGGCTGTCGGAGCTGATCTGGCGCGACTTTTTCCAGCAGGTGCTGCATCATCTGCCGCACGTCGTCGCCGCGGCCTGCAAGCCCGAGTTCGACAAGGTCCGCTTCGAGCACGGCCGCCATGCCGATGCCGCGTTCGCTGCCTGGTGCGAGGGCCGCACCGGCTATCCGTTGGTCGACGCCGCGATGGCGCAGATCAACCAGACCGGCTGGATGCACAACCGCCTGCGCATGCTCGCGGCGAGCTTCCTGACCAAGGATCTCGGCATCGACTGGCGGCGCGGCGAGGCGTACTTCGCACTGCATCTGATCGACTACGAGCTGGCGTCCAACAACGGCGGCTGGCAATGGGCGGCGTCGACCGGCTGCGACGCGCAACCGTGGTTTCGCGTCTTCAATCCGCTGACGCAGAGCCGGCGCTTCGACCCCGAAGGCAAGTTCATCCGCCGCTACCTGCCGCAGCTCGCGCGACTCGATGATGCCCAGATCCACGCCCCGTGGCTGGTCGGGCCGATCGAGCTCGAGGCCGCCGGCGTCGAACTCGGCCGCAACTACCCGCGGCCGATCGTCGACCACGCCGAGGCCCGTGCCAGGACGCTGCAGCGCTACGGCGCCGTTCGGGCGCCGGACGCCACCTGAGCTCGCGCCCGGGTGGCGCGGTGCACTCAGGCCTCGGCCTGCACCTGCGCGACGTAGCGCGCGATGAGCGCGAGCAGGTCTTCTTCCGAGTAGGGCTTGCCGAGGTAGTGGTCGACGCCGAGCTCGGTCGCGTGGTCGCGATGCTTCTGCGCGATCCGCGAGGTGATCATGATCACCGGCAGGTCGCGCCAGCGCGGATCGGAGCGGATGTTGCGGACGAGGTCGAAGCCGTCCATGCGCGGCATCTCGATGTCGGAGAGGACGACCTGCGGCACCTCCTCGGCGAGCCGCTCGAGCGCATCGAGGCCATCCTTCGCGAGCGTCACGCGGTAGCCCTCGCGCACCAGCAGGCGCTGGGTGACGCGGCGCACCGTCAGCGAATCGTCGACGACGAGGACGAGCGGCGCGGTGTGGGCCGCTGGGGCCGCGCTCGGCAGCGTCGGCGGGCTCGCGTCGGTGCGCGGTGCCATCACCGCTTGCGCTGCCTCACCGTAGAGCGTCGCCAGCGCGACCGGGTTGTAGATCAGCGCCACCGCGCCCGACGCGAGCAGCGTCATGCCGGCGAGGCCGGGCAGGCGCGACAGCTGCGGGCCGAGGTTCTTGACGACGACTTCCTGGTTGCCGAGCACTTCGTCGACGTGCATCACGATCCGCTGCTGTGCGCTGCGGACGACGACGACGGTGCGGGTGCGGCCTTGCGCATCCGGACGCGAGCCGAGCTGGAGCAGCGCACCGAGCCAGAAGAACGGCAGCGTCTGGCCACCGAACTCGAACCCGCCGCTCGCGTAGGCCGCATCGACTTCGCCCGGCGTCGCCCGGCGGACGATCTCGACCAGCGTCGACGGCACCGCGACCATCGTCTCGCCGCAGCGCAACATCACGACTTGCGTCACCGCCGTCGTCAGCGGCAGCACGAGCTTGAACGACGTGCCCTGGCCGGCGGCGGTCGCGGTCTCGATTCGGCCGCCCATCGCGATCACCTCGGCGCGGACGACGTCCATGCCGACGCCCCGACCGGCGAGCTCCGTCACCGTATCGGCAGTCGAGAAGCCGGCGGTGAAGATGAGGTTGGCGAGCTCGGCATCGCTGTGCGCGCTGCCGGGCGCGAGCAGTCCTGTCGCCTCGCCCTTGGCGCGGATGCGGGCGAGGTCGAGGCCGGCGCCGTCGTCGCGGAACTCGACACCGACTTCGTTGCCTTCGTGCGAGAGGGCGACGACGATCGTTCCGGTCGGCTCCTTGCCGGCGGCCTTGCGTGCCTCGGGCGGCTCGATGCCATGCGAGACGCAGTTGCGCAGCAGGTGCTCGAACGCGCCCGTCATGCGGTCGAGGACTCCGCGGTCGATCTCGATCGAGCCGCCGACGATGTCGAGGCGGACCTGCTTGCCGGTTTCCTTCGCCGCTAGGCGGACGACGCGATAGAGGCGATCGGAGAGGCCCTCGAACTCGACCATGCGCGTGCGCAGCAGGTCGTCCTGAAGGTCGCGAGTCAGGCGCGCCTGCGCGACGAGCTCGTCCTCGGTCGCCTCGAGCGAGCGCTGCAGCGTGCGCTGGACCGTGGCGACGTCGTTGACCGACTCCGCCATCATCCGCGTCAGCTCCTGGAAGCGCGTGAAGCGGTCGAACTCGAGCGGATCGAAAGCCTGCGACGCCGCCTTGGCGGCCTCCAGGCGCGAGCTCATCTGCACTTCGCCCTGAAGCTCGATATCGCGCAGCTGGCCGCGCAGGCGTTCGAGGTTGTCGGTCAAGTCGCCGAGCGAGCCCTTGATCTGGCCGACACCCGACTCGATGCGCGAGCGCGTGATGCTGACCTCGCCGGCCTGGTTGACGAGGCGGTCGAGCAGCGGCGCGCGAACGCGAACCGCCGACTGCGACGTCGTCGCCCGCGGCTCGGGCTTCGCGGCAGCGGCGTCGCCGTTCCGGGCGAAGCGCGACCAGTCGATCGTCGCCGGCTCGGCTGCCGGCGCCGCAGGCGCCGGCGCGAGGCCGCCCCTTCGCCCTGCGGCCCGATTGCGGTCGCGATCCGTCTCGACCCGCTCGCCACCCGCCTTGCCCGTCTCGTCGGAAGCTCGCTCCCGCTCGTCGTTGGCGGCCTTCTGCTCCTCGACGGCCGGAGCGATCGGCGTCGCAACGAACAACGGAACCTCGGCGAGCGGCGCTCGTGCCGAGTCACTCGCCCGCGGTGCGGCAACGACAGGCGCGGCGGTGGCCGCGGCGACGGCATCGGCGTAGGCCTGCGCATCGCGGCTGCGCAGCGCCTCGAAGGCATGCGTCATCGCATCCGAGACCGCTTGCAGCGCCTCGACGTCGGCGGCGCTGGCGCGGGCGTCGCCCGCGATCAGGCGCTCGATCCGCGTCTCGAGGCGGTGCGCCATCTCGCCGAGGCGCATCGCACCGGCGAGTCGCGCGCCGCCCTTGAGCGTGTGCAGCGTACGCATGCACGCTGCCGCATGGCTCGATTCGGCAGGCGAGACGAGCCAGTTGCGCAGTTGCGCGTCGAGCTTGGGTAGCAGTTCCTGCGCCTCTTCCTCGAAAATCGGGAACAGCTCGAGATCGACGGCGTCGATCGCATCGATCTCGTCGTCGATCTCGCCGAAGGTCGACGGCCGCGCCGGCGCCGCGCGCATCGTCTCGAGCGGCGCCGCCGAAAGCGGCTTGAGCTCGGCGACGCCGAGGGGATTGAAGCCGCCAAGACCGCCGAACATCGATGGCGTCGGCTCGCCCCCCTCGTCGTCGCTCGGCTCGGCCGCGGCGGGAGTTGGTTCGTGCGCGGGTTCGTGCCAGGCCGACCCGGTCGACGAGGCCGCCCTGGCGCTCGCCTCGATCGCCGTGCCGTCGCTCGCCGCGGGCGGCGCATCGATAGCGGCACGTTCGCTTGCCGCCGGCGCAATCTCATCGTCGCGGCCACGCTCGTCGATCGCGGCTGCGTCGGTGGCGATCGGACCATGCGCAGTCGGCAGCGCCTCCGCATGCGCGTCGTTCGCGGCGTCGCCAGCGTCGTCGATGCCAGCGAGCGTCAGCAACGGCTCGACTGCGATCGCTGGCTCGGCCGGCGAGATGCTTTCTTGGCCTTCGGCGAGCTCCGATGCGGCCGTCGCGGCCTCGAGGCGGAGCGCCGAGCTGACCTCGTGCTCGGCCAGGCGCACCAGCAGGTCCGGCGCGGGCTGCTGCAGGAAGCCGGCCGCGAACTGGTGGAGCAGGCGGCGGATCTCCTCGGCGGAGTTGACGAACAGGCGCGCCTCCTCCTCGGTGCCGTGGCCGATGACCTGCGTCCGCGCGAGTGCGTGCTCGAGCGCGCGCGCCAACTGCGAGAGATCGGTGAAGCCGACCGTCGCCGAGCTGCCGGCGAGCGAATGCGCGAGGGCGATCGGCACTTCGCCGACCGGCCGGTGCAGCTCCATCGCCCATTCGGCGACTTCGGTCATCAGCCGGCGCGACAGCTCGTCGGCCTCGTTGAGATAGATGTTGAAGAGCGGGATGCCGATCCGAAGCGGACCGACGACCTTGACATGCTCGTCGGCCGACGGGGCGGCGTCGGGGTCGGTGCCGATCTCCAGATCGACCGTCCCGCTGTCGTTGCCGCGCGGCGCCTGGGCGGCCTCGCCGGCAGAGAGGTCGAGCGAGAACCCGGCCATCGCGTCGCGCGAGCGGCCGGCGTCGCCGCTCGGCGCCAGCGGGCGGATTAGCTCCGGCGCTTGGCCGGGGCTGCCGAGATCGAGGTCGACGAACGCCGACGGCATCGCCTCGAACTGCTGGTTCGTCAGCGTCGTCGGCATCGCGTCGGCGCGTGCGTCGTCGAAGCGGTCGAACATCGCCGACGCGGCAGCGTCGGCGAGCGTCGGCGTCGACGGCATGCTCGCAGCGGCGCTGCCGGGCTCGACCATCTGGTCGAGCTTCGAGAGGTCGAGCTCGAACGAGAGGCCGTCGCCGTCGGCGGGCCTCGAAAGCGCGGTCGCTGCCGCAGGTGCCGAAGGCGCGGCCGCGCCGGCCGGCGCGGCAGGCTCGTCGATCGGGCGCAGATCGAGGTCGCTGCTGCTCGGCAGGTCGGGCGGGAAGCCGATCGGCAGGGCGATGTCGGGCGCGGGCTCGCCGGCGGTGCCAGTCCCCGCGAGCTTGGCGGCAGCGATCCGGACGTCGCGCTCGTGGTGCAGGCCGGAGCGGTGAGCGGCGATGTCCTCGACCCAGTCACCGAGGTAGCCGAGCACCCAGTCGGCGAACTCCAGCAATGGCGCCTCGGCGGCGCGTTGCTCGGCGAGCTGGGTGTTGAAGACCTGCTCGCACGCCCACGCGGCGTCGCCGAACTCCTTCAGCCCGACCATGCGCGAGCTGCCCTTGAGCGTATGGAAGGCGCGGCGCAGTGTCGTCAAGAGGCCGATGTCGTCGGCAGCAGAATGGAGATCGAAGCTCGCAGCCTTGCCGGTCTCGACGACCTCGCGCGCTTCCTCGAGGAAGATCTCGCGCATCTCGTCGTCGTGCTCGAAGTCCTCGACAAGCGTGATCGGCTTCATCGGCGCGAGCGGTACCGGCGCGCTGACGGGCGCGAACCCCTGCGGCTCGGTCGACGTCGCGACGAAATCGACCAGCGCTTCCGAGAGCTCGCCGCGCGCGCTGGCAATGTCGATCGGGTCCTGCGCCTTGACGAGCGCGTCCTGCGCCTTCAGCACCGCCGCCGCGAGCGCCGGCTGGTCGGCTGCCTGCGCCTCGTGCGAGAGGCGCTCGAGGTCGCGCCTGACCTCTTCGACCGGGACGTCGTCGCGGACCGATGTGAACGCGAGCATCTGCGCCTGCTCGAGAAGACGCGGCTCTACGGGCGCGGCGCCGGGGGCCGATTTCGGTGCCGCGCTGCGCCCCATGACAGGCGCCAGCGTTCCCGCTTCGGCGTCGTAGACGAAGAGCGACTTCGCCGTCTGCGGCTGCACGCTCAGCATGTCGATCATGAAGCCAAGCGCGGAGAGGTTGCCGGCGAGGCGCTCGAACACGCCGGCCGAAGCGATCTTCGCTGGATCGACTTCGGTCGTCGTCAGGCCGTCGACCTCGCCGCGCATGCCCACCAGCGCCTGCGCGGCGGCGTCCATGCCGAGCACCGAGAGCACGCCGCGCATCGAGCCGAGCTGCACCGGGACATCGCGCAGCACCGAGCTGTCGGCAGGATTGCGGAAGAACTTGTCGATCGCCTTTTCGGCCTCGGTCAGCGAGGCGCGCAGCTCCTGGACGACGCTGCCCATCGTCTGCCGGTCGGAGACACGACGGTAGAGCTCTTCCATCCACGGCTCGAGCGGATCGGGCGGTGCCTTCTGGCGCACCTGCGCAAGCCGCTCGCCGAGCCGCTTGATGCGATCGGCGTGATCGGGAAGATCGAAGTCGCCGTCCTCGAGAGCGGCCTCGAGGTACAGCAGGCTCGTCGCGACCTCCATCGCGAGCTGTGCCGGCGGCGCCGCCTGCGCTGCCTGCGTCTGCTGGACCGCGGCTTGCAGCTCGGCGGCGAATGCCTCACCGAACGGGAACAGGCGGCGCAGCGAATCGCCGACCAGGGCGAACTGCTCGGAAAGCCCCGGCAGCCGATGCAACTCGCCGCCGGCGATCGACGACCAGGCCTCCTTGGCGGCGGTGACGCGCTTCTTCGCGTGGGCGACGATCGCCGGGTCGAACCGGCCGAGGACGCTGTGTGAGTAGTCGACGGGCTCCTGCTCGACGAAGCCGTATGCGTCGCGAACGGCGACCAGGCGCGGCACGCTGACGCCACGCCCCGCGGGTGACGCCTGCGCGCAGAAGAACAGGACGTCGCGAGCGAGCCGTTCGGAGACGTCGGAGTCGCCGCGCTGGAGAAGCCTGAATTGGGCCAGCAAGCGCGACGCGACGCGCTTGGTGAAGACGTCGAAGCCGATCAGGCCATGGTGCTGCGCGTCGAGCATGCCGGCAGCCAGGTTCCAGAAAGTTCGCACCTGTGGATGCGTCGAGCCGGCACCGAGGCCGGCGCAGATGTCGCTGATCCTGGCCGCCGCGGTCAGCGCCTGCGTGCCGCGCATCAGTGCGAGCAGATGGTTCTCGAACTCGGCGCGCACGGTCGTATCGGCCTGGCGCGGAACGACGTCGGGATCGGTCGCGACGTCGCGCCAGCGCCAGTCGACCGGCCACAGGTCAGCCGGATGCAGGCGTTCGGCCTCGACTGCCTCCTGCACCGCACGATACGCAGGGAACAGCGACAGCGACGAGACCTTCTTGCCGGCGAGCAACCGTGCCAGGTAGTCGAGCAGTCCGAACGACGCGTGCTCCAGGTCGGCGACGAGCTCCGGCGTCAGCGCCTGCGGCTTGGCGACCGCTCGCTGCACTGCGGTCTCGCAGGCGCGCAAAAGGATCGCCGCCGCTGGCAGGCCAACCAGCTCGAGTGCGCCGACGCCCTGGTGGATCTGCGACCGCGCCGCGCGCAGCACACCGGGATCGACCGAGTCGATGTCGGAGCCGGTGACGGCTTCGGCGTCCTTCAGGAAGCGGCGCAGCGACTTGTGCGCGGCCTCGAGCGAGCGCCGCAGTTCTTCGTGGACCCAGGCGATCGAGCTGAGATCGTCGGTCGGCCCCGTGGTCGGCAGTTCATCCAAACCCATCAGGTTGCTGT
Source organism: Caldimonas sp. (assembly GCA_036497875.1). Classification (GTDB taxonomy): domain Bacteria; phylum Pseudomonadota; class Gammaproteobacteria; order Burkholderiales; family Burkholderiaceae_C; genus Schlegelella_A. The sequence continues at coordinate 2,938 of DASXIP010000116.1, read as the reverse complement.
CCATCGGGCGTCTCGGCGAAGGTCAGGGAAGTCGATGCGGCGTCGGGCGCGCGGAGGCGTTCGCTCAGGCGATCTTGAAGCGCGACACCGACTGCTTCAGCTCCTCGGCGGTGCGCGACAGCTCGCGCACCATCTGCGCCGTCGACCGGGTGCCTTCGCCAGTTTGCTCAGTGACCGCGAAGATGTGCTGGATGTTGGCGGCGACGACGTTGGCGGACTGCGCTTCCGAGAGCGACTGCTGCGAGATCTGGGCGACGAGGTCGGTCAGCTGGCGCGTGATGCGGTCGATCTCGCCGAGCGCGGTACCCGCAGCGTCCGACAGCCGGGTTCCCTCGACCACGCCCTGCGTCGAACGCTCCATGGCGCCGACGGCGTCCTGGGTGTCGGTCTGAATCGTCTTGACGAGTGCCGCGATCTGGCGCGTCGCATCGGCCGAGCGCTCGGCCAGCCGCTGCACTTCCTCGGCAACGACCGAGAAGCCGCGCCCCGCGTCGCCCGCCGAAGCGGCCTGGATCGCGGCGTTCAGCGCCAGCACGTTCGTCTGCTCAGTGATGTCCGAGATCAGCTCGGTGATCTCGCCGATCTCCTGCGACGATTCGCCGAGCCGCTTGATCCGCTTCGACGTCTCCTGAATCTGGTCGCGGATCGAGTTCATGCCGCCGATCGTGTTCTGCACCGCCTTCAGGCCGGATTCGGCCGCCTGCAGCGACTGGCGCGCGACCCCGGCCGTCTCCTGCGCCTGCGACGAGACGTTGTTGATGCGGCTCGCCATCTGCAGCACCGACTCGCCGGTGTCGCGGATCTCGCGCAGCTGCTCCGACGCGGTCGCGAGCAGCTCGGTCGAGTTCGCCTCGACCTGCTCGGTCGTCGACGTCACGCGGCCGACCGTTCCCTGCACCTGCGAGACCAGCGTTCGCAGCTCCTCGACGGTGTAGTTGACCGAGTCGGCGATCGCACCCGTGATGTCCTCGGTGACGGTCGCCTGTTGCGTGAGGTCGCCCTCGGCGACTCCCTGCAACTCGTTCATCAGCCGCAGAATCGCCGCCTGGTTGGCGTCGTTGACGCGCTTGGCTTCCTTCTCCTGGCCCTCGGCCTCGAGGCGTCGCGCCTGGGCAAGCGAGGCACGCTGGCCCTGCTCGGTCACGTACAGGCGCAGGAACCCGACCCCGCCGAGGATGACGAGGATCGCGCAAAGCAGCAACAGGACCAGCGTGAAGCCGCTGAAGCCCGTTTCGGTGCCCAGCTTGTCCTGGATCGACTCCAGGTCCGTGCGCAGCTGCTCGCTGTCCGAGACGATCGTGTTCTGCGCATCGCGCGCGGCGTTCAGGCCGCCAAGGTTATCGAGGATGACGCCGCCACGGGCGCGCGTCTCCTGGTACTGCTTGCTGAGGGCGATCAGGCGCTCGCGCACCTGCGGGTCGCGCGCGCCGGGCAGGCCCATCTGCGGATTGCCGTCGATCAAGCCCTTGGTGATCTCGTTGAACGAGTTGAGGTCCCTGCTCAGCTGAACGACGGCCTCGGGGTTCACGCCTTCGGCGGTCAGGAACTCGTTGGCCGACTTGCCGATCCGCTGCGTCAGCATGACGAGCTGGCCGAGCGCGGAGATCTCGCTTGGGTTCGAGTCGCGCTGCATCTTGAGCGAGAGCACCGCTTCCGACGCCTCGAGCAGGTCGACCGACTGGCGGTTGATCGCGCGCAGCGACTGGCCAACCTCGGTCAGCGCCTTCTGCTGCGCGATGACGATGCCGGCGCTCTTCTCGGCCCGCTCGACGAGCGGCAGCGCGGCGTCGATCGCGTCCTGCACGCCCGAGGGCGCGGCCGGAACGGGGCCGTCGCCTGTCTTCAGGCTGCGCACGTTGTTGGAGAGAACCTCGGCGCTGTTCTGGACCTCGGGGAACGCGACCGGGTTGCCGGTGAGCGCCTGCGATACCGACTTCGCCAGCCGTTGCGACTGCATCAGCGCCTGGCCGCTGGCGGCGACCTGCGCCGAGCCGCGGCCGGCGGAGACGAACGACAGGATGGTCAGCACGATCAGCCCGAACAGGCCGAGCCCGAGCATCGCGAGCAGGATGCGCTGCTGCTCGGCCGCGGGACGATTGCCGATCAGCGGCAATGCGGTGCCCATCGGCGCGGCGCCGCTGTCGGAGTCCTGCAGGCGCGTCTCGGTGAAGTCGGCGATCCCCGACGGCACCGCCTCGGAAATGATCGAAGACGGCGGTTGCGGCGCGCCGTCGCCGGCTTGCGGCATCGCGTCGAAGCCGGCAGTGGCCTCGGCGTCCGTAAGCGGCCGGTCGGTCGCGGCCCGCCCGGCAGCGCCTCGCCCGGGACGGTAGTCGTCGGCGATGGCGACGTCGCTGTCGATCGTCGACTGGTCGGCGTCGTTGCCGCGCTGGCCCCAGCCCTTGATCTTGTTCACGAAGCTCATATGGACCTCTTCTGTTCAGTGCCGCCGGTTGGCCCTGCCGCGCTAGCCAACGATCCGCAGGAACGACTCGTCGCCCGCGAGCTCGGCGAGGTGCAGTTCCTGCCAGACCCGCGCCGAGGCGTCGCGAAAGCGCCCTCCGGCGAAGGTGGGGCGCTCTCCGGCGTCGTCGCCGTCCGCCGTCAACTCGTCCTCGCTGCGCAGCCCCGACAGCCGATCGACGAGGAGGACGCAGTTGAGGTCGAGCGACTGGTTGAAGCCAACCAGGCGCGCCTGGTCGCGCGGCGCATCGCCCATCTTCAGGCCGAGGAACGCTGCCAGGTCGACGACGCCGTGCAGGTGGCCGCGCAAGTTCGAGACGCCGAGAAACCAGCGGTGGCTGTGCGGCACCGGCACCATCGGCGCGAGCGGAAAGATCTCACCGGCTTCGCGCAGCGGAAAGAGAAAGCCGCGCGAGGCGCACTCGACGGCGAGCCACGACTTCGCGAGCGGCTCGGTGCGGGCGGCCTGCAGCCG
>DASXIP010000115.1:0-6731 GCA_036497875.1 Caldimonas sp. | reverse complement strand
GAACTCGAAGTTCTACGAAGTGCAGAAGTACCTGACGCTGACCCGGCACGCCTGCAGCCCGCTGGTCGTGCTGCTCTCGAAGAAGACCTGGGACGTCCTGTCGCCTGCCGAGCAAGCCGCGCTCAAGGAGTGCGCGGCGCGGGCGATCGAGGCCCTGCGCTTTCGGCCGAGCACGCTGGCGCGCCAGCTGAAGACCGGGCAGACGCCGCTGCTCGGCCTGCTCGTGCCGTCGCTGGACAACCCGATGTGGCTACATCGCGCGCGAGATCGAGACCTGTGCCCAGGAGCGCTTCGGCTATCGGCTGCTGATCGGCAGCACCTACCGCGACCGAGCCAAGGAAAGCGCCTTCTTCGACGACCTGCTCGCCCACGGCGTGCGCCGCGTGATCGTCATCTCGTCGCTCGCCGACGAGCGCCACTTCGAGTCCGCGATCGAGCGCGGCATGGTCGTCGTCAGCTACGACCGCGGCGCCACACCCGGACAGCGCTCGCGCGTTGCCCACGTCATGCCCGACAACTACACCGCGGCGCGGCTGGCGACGGATCACCTGATCGACAACGGCCATCGGCGCCTGGCCTTTGCTACCGTTGCCGGCATGACGATGAGTCGGAGCGCCAAGATCGCCGGCTTTCGCGCCGCCGCCGAGGCCGCCGGCCTGCAGCGCAGCGCGCAGGTGCTCGACGGCGGGGCGTTGAACGAATACGGCGACTCGGTGATCGCCGAGGTCGGCCGCACCCCGGCGCGCCAGTTCGCGACGCTGCGCGCGCCGCCGACCGGCATCGTCGCCCTCAACGATCTGATGGCGCTCGGCCTGATGGCGGGCCTGCGCGACGCCGGGCTGCGCGTGCCGCACGATGTCTCGGTGGTCGGCATCGACGGCCTGTTCCTCGCCGCGCTGTCGAGCCCGATGCTGACCACGGTGCAGTTGCCGGTGCCCGCGATGGCGCAGGCGATGGTCGAGCGGGCGATCGGCGGCGACGCCGATCCGGCGGCGGCCAATCACGACGTCGTCTTCACGCCGACCCATTTGATCGAGCGCGAGTCGGTCGCAGCGCCGCCTGCCGACGCTGCCCGACACCACCGGTCCGGGGCGACGACCAAGCCGCGCGGACGCAAGCGATGAGCGCCGCGGTCTTCGTCAGCCATCCGCGCGACAAGCTCGATTCCTACTTCGGCGCCAGGGCGACGGCGGCGCTGCGGGCGATCGCCGAGGTGCACTTCAACCCCGAGCCGCGCGAGCTATCGCTGGCCGAGCTCGTCGCCGCAGCGCGCCGCTGCGACGCGCTGATCGCGTACCGGCAGACGGCGGGACCCGAGGCGCTGTTTCGCGAGCTCCCCGAGCTCATCGCCTTCATCCGCTGCGCGGTCGACATCCGCACCGTCGACGTTGCCGCGGCGAGCGCGCACGGCGTGCTCGTGACGCAGGCGACCCCAGGCTACTCCGCCGCGGTCGCGGAGTGGGTCGTCGCCGCGATGATCGACCTCGGCCGCGGCATCGGCCGCTACGCCGAGGCGTATCACGGCGACCGGCCGCCGGCGCCGATGATGGGCCGCGAACTGCGCGGCTCGACGCTCGGCGTGATCGGCCTCGGCCAGATCGGCCAGTACCTCGCCAATCTCGCGCTTGCCTTCGGCATGCGCGTCGTGACGACGACGCCGCGCCTGCCCGAGAGTCATCGCGGGCGCGTCCGCCAGGTGCCGCTGGCCGCCCTGCTCGCCGAGTCGGACTTCGTCATCTGCCTCGCGCCGGCCAACGCCGAGACCGAGAACATGATGGACGCGGCCGCCTTCGCAACCATGCGCGTGGGCAGCTTCTTCATCAACGCCGCGCGCGGCGAGCTGGTCGACGACGCGGCGCTGCTTGCCGCCCTCGACGGCGGCCGCCTCGGCGGCTGCGCCCTCGATGTCGGCCGCTCGCCCGACCAGATGCCGACGCCGGCGCTGGCGCGCCATCCGCGCGTGCTTGCCACGCCGCACATCGGCGGCCTCACGCTCGCGGCAATCGAGCATCAGGCGCTCGAGACCGTCGAGCAGCTGCGGCGACTGCTCGCGGGCGAGCTGCCGCCAGGCGCCGTTAACGCGGGGTACGCACGCCGTTGGCGCGAGCGGCAGCGGCCGACCTCGGGCACCGCGGGAGACGGCGCTTGATTGCGCAGTCGCCGTGGCCGGGCGCGTGCGACTGCCACATGCACGTGTACGAGGACGCCTACCCGCTCGCGCCGACGGCGATGTTCAGGCCACCGCATGCGCCGGCAGCGGCCTATCGAGCAGTGCAGCGCGCCCTCGGCCTCGCGCGCGTCGTCGTCGTCCAGCCGACCGGCTACGCCTTCGACAACCGCTGCACGCTCGCCGCGCTGGCCGCGCTCGGTGCCGAAGCCCGGGCAATCGTCGTCGTCGCGGCCGACATCGCCGAGGCCGAGCTCGAGCGCATGCACGCCGCAGGCGTGCGCGGCGTTCGCTTCATGATGCTTCCGGGCGGCGTGCTGCCCTGGTCGGCGCTCGAGGCAACGGCGGCCCGCATCGGCGCGCTCGGCTGGCACATCGACCTGCAGCTCGACGGCCGCGAGCTGGCGCAACACGAGGCGATGCTGCAACGCCTGCCGTGCCGCCTCGTCGTCGACCACGTCGGCCGTTTCCTCGGCCCCGTTACGCCCGATGGCGACGCGGTGCAGGCGCTGCTTCGCCTGCTCGAGCGCGGCGCGTGCTGGATCAAGATCTCGGCACCGTACGAGAGCTCGCGCAGCGGCCCGCCCGGCTACGACGACATCGCCTGGATCGCCCGGCTCGTCGCCGCGCGCTTTCCCGAGCGCTGTCTGTGGGCGAGCAACTGGCCGCATCCGAATCGCAATCCACCGCCGAGCGATGCATCGATGCTCGCCTGGGCACTCGATTGCATCGCCGAGGTCGCAACGCGACGGAAGACCCTGGTCGACAACCCGGCCGAGCTCTACGGTTTCGCGCCCTAGCCGCGACAAAAGGCGCGCGCCGGCGGCGGCGACTGGGAGGCCGCCTTGGCGCGGCACTTAAACTGCTCGCGCATGGACTACCCGGGCAATCTCTACGCCGTTGCCGCTCCGAGCGGCGCGGGCAAGTCGAGCCTCGTCAAGGCGCTGCTCGAACTCGACTCGCACCTCACGCTCTCGATCTCGCACACGACGAGAAAGCCGCGCGGCCAGGATCAGCAGGGCCGCGAATACCACTTCGTCGACGAAGCGACCTTTCGCGACATGGTAGACCGCGGCGAGTTCGTCGAGTGGGCAGCGGTCCACGGCCATCTCTACGGCACCTCGCGCGCCAGCATTGAGGAGCGGATCACCGGCGGCAGCGACGTGCTGCTCGAGATCGACTGGCAGGGTGCCCTGCAGATCAAGCAGCTCTATCCGAACGCCGTCCTCATCTTCGTGCTGCCGCCAAGCTGGGACGAGCTGCGTCTACGCCTCGAGCGCCGCGGCGAGGACGACAGCACAGTGATCGCGAAGCGGATGGAGAACGCCCGCGTCGAGGTTGCGAAGGCGAGTCAGTTCGACTTCGTTATAATCAACGCTTTGTTCGAGACGGCCCTCTTCGATCTGAAGGCGATCGTCCACGCGCAGCGCCTCAAGTACGCGGCGCTACGGCGGGCACGGCCCGCGATCTTCGCTGCCCTCGGTCTGCCTTAGACCGCCGCTCGTCCTTCGTTTCTTCACCGGATTCGCCATGGCCCGCATCACTGTCGAAGACTGCCTCACCAGGATCCCCAACCGGTTCCAGCTCGTCCTCGCGGCGACGTACCGTGCGCGCATGCTGAGCCAAGGCCACGCACCCAAGGTCGAGACCAAGAACAAGCCGGGCGTCACCGCGTTGCGCGAGATTGCCGCCGGCGAGATCGGCATCGAAATGCTGAAGAAGGTCCCGGTCTAGGGCCGGGAGGCAAACTTCTCGTTCCTGCCGTCGCCTGCGGTCGAAGCGACCGCTCGCTAGACTCACGACGACCGCAGCCCCTGCCGGCCGCAGTGCCGGCATCCGATCCGCGCTAAATTCGGGCATGGTTGCCCGCAGTTCGACCGCTGTCGCAGGTGCAAAGGCCGCACCTCGCAAGCGCCCGCCTGCGCCGGCGTCGCACCCGCTCAGCCCCGGCGACGCCGCCGCCGCCTCGTTCGCCGCCCTCACCGTCAAGCTCGACTACCTCGACACCGCCGACATCCGCCGCGTCCGCGAGGCCTACCGGTTCGCCGACGAGGCCCACCTCGGGCAGTTTCGCGCCTCGGGCGAGCCCTACATCACCCATCCGATCGCCGTCGCCGGCCTGTGCGCTGACTGGAAGCTCGACGTCCAGGCGATCATGGCCGCGCTGATGCACGACGCGATGGAGGATTGCGGCATCAGCAAGGCCGAGCTGATCGAGCGCTTCGGCGCGCCGACCGCCGACCTCGTCGACGGCCTCACCAAGCTCGACAAGCTGCGCTTCTCGACCCGCGAGGAGTCGCAGGCCGAGTCGTTCCGCAAGATGCTGCTGGCGATGACGCGCGACGTTCGTGTCATCCTCGTCAAGCTCGCCGACCGCTTGCACAACATGCAGACGATGGAGGCGGTCGACACCGCCAAGCGGACGCGGATCGCCGCCGAGACGCTCGAGATTTACGCTCCGATTGCGCATCGCCTCGGCCTCAACCAGACCTACCGCGAGCTCCAGGAACTTTCCTTCAAGCACCTGAAGCCGTGGCGCGAGGGGGCGCTGTCGAAGGCGGTGCAGAAGGCGCGCGGCTACCGGCGCGACCTCGTCGATCGGATCCAGAAAGACGTCGAGAAGGCGTTCGCGACCGCCAAGCTGAAGGCGCAAATCTTCGGCCGCGAGAAGACCCTCTATTCGATCTACGCGAAGATGCGCGAGAAGCACCTGTCGTTCGCGCAGGTCAGCGACATCTTCGGCTTCCGCATCGTCGTCGGCACCCTGCCCGAGTGCTACATGGCGCTCGGCGTCCTCCACCAGCTGATGAAGCCGGTGCCCGGCCGCTTCAAGGACTACATCGCGATCCCGAAGGCGAACGGCTACCAGTCGCTGCACACGACGCTCGTCAGCCCGCTCGGCACCGCTGTCGAGTTCCAGATCCGCACCGAGCCGATGCACGCCGTCGCCGAGAAGGGGATCGCCGCCCACTGGCTCTACAAGGAGCGCGACGACGCTCCCGCGCAAGGCACGGAGGCGCAGCGCCTCGGTGCTCTCTGGCTGCAGTCGCTGCTCGACATCCAGGACGAGACCCGCGACGCCGGCGAGTTCCTCGAGCACGTCAAGATCGACCTCTACCCCGATGCGGTCTACGTCTTCACGCCGATGTCGAAGATCCTCGCCCTGCCGCGCGGGGCGACACCGGTCGACTTTGCGTACGCGATCCACACCGACGTCGGCGACCACTGCGTCGCCGCCAATGTCAACGGCGAGCCGGTGCCGCTGCGGGTCGAGCTGAAGAGCGGCGACGTCGTCGAGATCATCGGCGCGCCGAACGCGCGCCCGAACCCCGCCTGGCTCAACTTCGTCGTCACCGGCCGCGCCCGTTCCAAGATCCGGCACTACCTGAAGAACATGGAGCAGGAAGAGTCGCAGGGCCTCGGCGAGAAGATGCTCGCCCAGGCGATGCGCGCCGAGGGGCTGACGCTGCCGGCCGAGGAGGGCCCTGGCGCAGCGATCTGGCAGCAGCTGCTGCGCTGGACAGGCAACAGGACCCGCGACGACCTGTTCGTCGACATCGGCGTCGGCCGCAAGATCGCGACCATCGTCGCGACGCGGCTCGCGCGCTTGCTCGCCGAGGGCGGCGTACGCGCCGACGCGCTGGCGCTGACGATGGGTCGCTACGCCGCCGCCGACGACTCGCTGCCTTCGCAGGGGCTGGTACTGATCGACGGCAGCGAGGGCGCCTCGGTGCAACTCGCGCTTTGCTGCCGGCCGATCCCCGGCGACGCGATCATCGGCAACCTCGGCCGCGGCGAAGGGCTGACCGTGCACACCGCCGATTGCAGCGTCGGCAAGCGCCTGCTCGAGCGCGACAGTGAGCGTTGGATGCGCGTCGACTGGGCCGAACAGCCGACCCGGTCGTTCGAGAGCGCGGTCTCGCTCCTGGTCAAGAACGGCAAGGGCGTGCTGGCACAGGTCGCATCTGCGGTGAGCCATGCCGAGGCCGACATCACCCACATCGACATGGGCACCGAGAAGGCGAGCGAGACGACCGAGCTGATGCTGCTGCTCAGCGTCCGCGACCGGCTGCATCTGGCCGACGTGATGCGAACGCTGAAGCGCTCGCCTGCGGTGCTGCGGGTCGCTCGCGTCAAGCCCTGAGCCGGTGTTCAGGGCGCCGTTGGCGCCGGGTAGCGGACCTCGAGGATCTCGATCGTCTCGACGCCGCGCGGCGTCACCAGGCGGACCTCGTCGCCGACACGCGCCTTCAACAGCGCGCGGGCGATCGGCGCGACCCAGCTCACCTCGCCGCGCGCGCTCTCGGCCTCGTCGACGCCGAGGATCTGGATCGTGCGCTCCTCGCCGTGGTCGTTCGCGAAGCGCACCGTGGCGCCGAAGAACACCTGGTCATTGCCCTGGTGCACGGTCGGGTCGACGACCTCCGCGATGTCGAGCCGCTTGGTCAGGAAGCGGATCCGGCGGTCGATCTCGCGCAGCCGCTTCTTGCCGTACAGGTAGTCGCCGTTCTCGGAGCGGTCGCCGTTCTTGGCCGCCCACGACACGATCTCGACGATCTTCGGG
>DASXIP010000114.1:0-13795 GCA_036497875.1 Caldimonas sp. | reverse complement strand
GGCGGCGAAAAGCCGCGTCGCCGGTCGGACGCTCCGGGCGCGAGCGCTCGACAATCCAGCGATGCTCGAACTCCTGCCGCGCCGCCGGCGCAGCCTCAGCTGCGGCATCGTCGTCCTGCTCGAGGCGCGCGAGCTGCTGCTCTGCCACGTCACCGGCCAGCGGCACTGGGATCTGCCGAAGGGCGCCCTCGAGGTCGGCGAGAGCGCGCGCGAAGCGGCGCTGCGGGAAACCCGCGAGGAAACGGGCCTGGTGCTGGCCGCCGATCGGTTGCTCGAGCTCGGCCACCACGCCTACACCCAGAAAAAGGACCTGCATCTGTTCGCCTGCCTGTCGCCGCGCATCGATGCGCGCGAGTTGCATTGCGAGAGCTGCTTCGTCGAGCGCTTCTCCGGCCGGGTGCGCCCGGAGATGGACGGCTTCGGCTGGTTCGCGTTCGATCGCATCCGCGCGCTGTGCACGACCAGGCTCGCCGACGTGCTTTGCGCACAACTCGACCTCGGCGGCATCGTCGAGCAGCTCATCGGCGGCGACCGGCAGCCACTCGCCGCTTAGCGGCAGCCGCCCCGCCGCTAGCGCGATAGCACGAGCTTGACGCCAAAGCCGATCATGAAAACGCCGGCGGCGCGGCCGAACAGAAGGCCGATGCGTGGATCGGCGCGCAGGCGCTCGGCGAGGCGGTGCGTCAGCATGGTGACGATCGCGCCGTAGAGGAAGGTGAGGCCGGCGATCGTCGCCGCCATCGCCGCAAAGGTCGCGAGGCCGGCCGGTCGGGAAGGATCGACGAAGAGCGGGAAGAACGCCATGTAGAAGACGATCGCCTTCGGGTTGAGAAGCGTGATCGCGAACGCCTGGCGGAAATACTGACCGGCGCGGATCGTCAGCACCGGCTTGTCGCCGGGTTTGGCGAGCAGCATGCGCAGGCCGAGCCACGCGAGATAGCTAGCGCCGAGCCACTGGACGCTGCGAAACGCCGCCGGATACGCCGCGAGCACTGCGGCGACGCCGGCGACCGCGAGCCACATCAGCACCTGGTCGCCGGCGATGACGCCGAGCGTTGCCGCCAAGCCGCCACCGCGACCGCCTTTGCCGGTCGAGGTGATGAGAGCAAGGTTGCCCGGGCCGGGAATCATTAGGAAGACGATCACGGCGAGGACGAACGAGGGGTAGTCGGCGATGGCGAGCATGGCTGCGCAGCAATAGGCGGTCCATGATTGTCGCCGTCTACTGGCGGCCGACAATGGCGCGCAAGCTGACGCCATGGTCGACCCTATCCCTTCACCCGAACCCGCCGTCGCGGCACTGCCGGAGCGTGTGCACACCTTCGTCGCGGCCGTGCGTGCTGCGTGCGACGCGGACGCGTTCGAGACGCTGGTCATGTCCAAGCCGCGCGGCGCAGGCGGCGGATCGAAGACGGTCCGTGTCCGCCGCATTGTGCTCAAGGGACGTCCCGCGCTCTCGTTCGTCGCTGCCCACGCGACGCGCGACGTCACCAGGAACCTGGCAGTCGACGACGGCCTGGCCGCGGTCGCGGACTATCTCGACCCCACGAGCGCGGCGTCGTTCATGCACGCGACGCTGCACACGCACGCCGGACAGCTCGAGCTCCTGGTCAGCAAGAAAGGGCGCGCGACGCTGCGCCGGCACGTCCGCGCCGCCGCCGCCGCGCCGCCGGACGCCAGCGACGCGCTGCCGGCGCACGATCGCGAGCGTGTCCGTCGGCTGCCGCTCGAGCTGCCCTGGCTGGTCGAACTCGGCCTGACCGATGCGAACCATCGGCTCGTCCCGACGATGGCGCGCAAGTGGCGCCAGATCGACAAGTTCCTCGAAGTCCTCGACCACGCGCTCGACGCGTTGCCGGCCGCAACCGACAGCAGCGGCGCAGCGCGGCCACTGCGCGTCGCCGACTATGGCTGTGGCAAGGGATATCTGACCTTCGCCGTCCACGAGCATCTGCGCCGTCGTTTCGGCGTCATCCCGCAGGTCACGGGAGTCGAACTGCGCGCCGAACTGGTCGCCTTCTGCAACAGCGTCGCCGCGCGGTGCGGGTGCGCCGGGCTCGCGTTCGTCGAGGGCGACCTGCGCAGCGTCGCTTCGGCCGAGATCGACGTGATGATTGCCTTGCATGCGTGCGACACCGCGACCGACCACGCGATCGACCTCGGCGTGCGCGCCGGCGCCCAGATCCTCGTCTGCGCGCCGTGCTGCCACAAGGAGCTGCGGCCGCAGATCGCACGCCCGCGGCCGCTCTCGGGGTTGCTGCGCCACGGCGTCCATCTCGGCCAGGAGGCGGAAATGGTGACCGACAGCATGCGCGCGTTGCTGCTCGAGACCTGCGGCTACGACGCGCGCGTGTTCGAGTTCGTCTCGCTCGAGCACACCAGCAAGAACAAGATGATCCTTGGCCGGCGGCGCGAGGCCGGCAGTGACAACGCCGAGCGCGCGCATGCCGAGCTCGACGAGCTCAAGCGCTTCTACGGCATTCGCGAACAGTGCCTCGAGACGCTGCTCACCGGGCGCGCGGCCGAACGCCGCGCCGCCGTGCCTCAGCCCTGCCAGACCCCGTAGCCCTGCTCGCGCAAGCCGATGCCGAGCTCGACTTCCATCTCGCGCGCAGCGTCGTACGGCATCGGGTTGTAGACCTCATAGAGCGCCGGCAGCAAGCGAACGCCGAAGTCGAGGACGAGGCGGTTCGCCTGGATGCCGGCCTTGTGACGGTCGAAGCGAAGGTCGGGGTCGAGCCCCGTCATGCCGACGTAGACGAAGGGCTTGCCAAGCTCGTAGTCGGGGTTGGCGCGCCGGAAGCGGGCGACGTTCCAGACCCGATCGTCGAGCTCGACGACGTAGACGTGGTAGCGATGCGAACGCGTTCGGCGCGACGCGGTGGCCACGGTCGTCGGCCTAGCCGCAGGGAACGATCCTGAATTCGACCCGGCGGTCGAGGACGTCGAAGCCGTCGTCGGTGCCGCTGCCGACGATGTTCTGGCGAAAGCCCATGCCCTCGGCGCGCGTCCGGCCGGCGAGCTCGGGGGCCTCGGCGATCAGGCGCTGGCGCACGTATTGCGCGCGCTTGAGCGACAGCGCGTCGTTGACAGGCCCGGGCCCGCTGCGGCTGGTATGGCCAACGACCGCGACGCAGCTCTTCGCCGTGTCCGCCTCGCGCGAGATCTGGCGCAGCCACATGCCATAGGCACTGCTGATTTTCGGGTCGGACCAGAAGTCGGTGCTGCCGGGGTTGAAGAGGAACTTCACGCCGAGCTCGTTGTAGGCAAAGCCGATGGCGACGATGCGCCCGAACGCCTGTTCCGCCTCGGCGACGTTGCCGAGGCGCATGCTGGACAGGTAGATGCCGCTCTGCACGCGCAGCTGCTCGCCCTGCGGCGTCGACAGGGCACTGCGGTATTGGCCGAGCGCGTCCTGGTAGCGCTCGGCGTTGTAGAGCGTCGTCGCCTCGCTGATGACGCTGGCGGCGCCGATCCGCTCGAGGTAGTAGCTGTCGGCACGCTGGCCCGGTGTCGTCGTCGTCGTCTTGGCATAACCCTCGACAACTTTGTCCTTGATCAGCACCGGCACGTCGCGGTAGTAGCGCGACGGCGTCTGATCGAGGTTTTCCTCGCGCGCCAGCGACCACGCCTGCGCGACGACGAGCCCGGTGCGCAGCTCGGTGAGCGCGAGGTTGAGGCGCACGGTAGGCTTGCCGAGTGGGGCGGTCGGCACCCGCGCGATCGTTCCGGTGAGCAGGAACTGGGCGCGGCCGAGGTTCGCGGTCTGAAACGGCAGGACCTCGAACTGCGGATAGAGACTGCCCATCCTCTGCACGACGCGGCGCTCGAACAGCATCGTCGTCTCGGTCTGCTCGCCGGTGATGGTGTCGATCATCGGATCGATCGTGATCATTCGGCGCGGCGTCTTCGGGTCGGGCGTGGTCAGCGTCGACTCGATCTTGGCGAGGAACGGGGGGAGCTTGCCGGTTTGCGCGACCAGCCGGTCGGTCGCATCGGCGGCGGCCTTCTCGAACGTCTGCGGCTCGGACGACGTGCACGCGCTCGCCAGCAGGGCGATGCCGAGGATGAATGTCGCGCCGCGGTCGCGAGCGACTGTGGCGGCGCGGGCCAGCACGGCGATCACTTGCATTCGCGCTTGAAGAAGTCGGTTTCGGCGGGCGTGATCTTCTCCAGCGATGCCTTCTGCAGGATCTCGGTGCAACGTGCCTGGCGCTCGAGCGGCGTCGTCGCGACGATCGATGGCGTCGCGATCAGCGCCGACGTGCGCGCGGTTTGCGCCGGCCCGCGCCCGGCCGGTGTCGCCGCCGGCGTAATCGCCGGCGCCGTCCCAGCGACGGCGGCCCGAGGCGCCGGCGCGGTGCTGGGAGCCGGCGTCGTCGCGGTCGCGGCGCGCGGCGCTGCCGTCGCTCTTGCCGGCGGCGGCGCAATGGCCGCGGCCGTCATCGTCGTCGCCGTGGGAGCAGGCGCCGCACTGTGCGCTGTCGATGCGGCCGGCGTGGCGGCGTTGCCCGGCGCGGGACGCGTCGCGAACTGAAGGACGAGGGCAGCGATGCCGATCAGCGCGCAGGTGCCGGCGATGACGCCGTAGAGCGCGCGCTTGCCGAGGCCGCGTGCGTGCGCCGATTGCATCCACGAAGGTGGCGCGCGCTCGCCGCCGTCGAGCGCCCGCGCCGGCGTCACCTTCACGACGGCTTGCGGCGTGACTTCGGCCACCGCAGGCGGGGGCGGCGCCGGCGCGTTGCTTGGCGTCGCTGTCGGCGGCGGGTCGGGGACGGTGGCTTCGCGTTCTCGGGCCGGCGAGCCCGTGAAGGGCTCCTGCATCAGGTCCGGCGCCGGCGCGAGCGAGACCGCTTCGGGCGCCTCGATGTCGCCCATCAGCGCGCGGAACTCGTCGTGATCGGGCGGTCGACGGCGTGGCTGCACCGCCATCGCGGCGTCGATCGCGGCGAGGAAGCGCTCGCTGTAGAGGCCGGCGGCGACGATCGAGAGCGGCCGCATCCGGTCTTCGGTCAACCGGTCGGCGGCGGGCGGCGGGTCGTTGCCGGTGATCGCGGCGTGGACGATGGCGGCGAGCGCGTACAGGTCGGTCCACGGCCCGCGCGTCGTTCCCGCCTCGCTGCCGTATTGCTCGATCGCAGCGTAGCCCGGCTTGAGCGCCGCCGCCGGCGTGTGCCGCATCGCCTCGATCGCATGCGACGCGCCGGCGAAGCCGAGCAGGACCGGACCGAACGGCGTCAGCACGATCTCGTCGGGCCCGATGTTCTGGTGCCAGACCCCGCCTTCGTGCAGCAGGGTGACGGCGTTGAGGATCGGCTTCAGCCAGGTGCGCAGCTCCGTCTCGCTCGGTACATGGCCGAGCTCAGCCAGCGTCGCCTTCAGCGTCGGCCCTTCGTAGTACGGCATCACCATGTACGCGGTGCCGTTCTCTTCCCAGAAGCGGTAGATCTTGACCAGCGAGGGATGATCGAAGCGCGCGAGCACGCGCGCCTCGTTGAGGAAGCTGCGCATCCCCGCCTTGACGGCGTCGAGGTGGCGGTCCGAGGCGACGACGACGTTCGTCGATCCTTGCAGCCGGCCGGCCATCGCCGCCGGCATGTATTCCTTGATCGCGACCTTGCGCTGCAGCGCGTGGTCCCAGCCGAGATAGACGATGCTGCACGTGCCCTCGCCGATCAGTCCCTTGATCTCGTATTCGCGCAAGCGTGAGCCGATCGGCAGGGCATGGCCGGGCGTGGCGGCGCGGGCGCGAACGGCCGCGGCTTCGTGGACCGGTGACATCGGGATCTGTCTGCTCCTGTCGGGCGTGGCGACGTCGCGAATCGCCGCGGACTCGGCATTGTCGCGCTCGCCCCACAGCGACTGCCTTCGCTGCGCGGCATGCTGCGCAACAAAGTCACGTCATGACGACTCGCGGCGTGCCTCGAGGTCGATCAGGCCGGGGCGGCGTCGCGCCGGCGGAACATGCCGAACCCTTCCATCGTGAGCACGGTTTCGTTCGCCTGGTTCATCACGTCCCAGCGCGAGCGGATCATGCCGACGCCGGGCCGGCTCGCCAGCGGCCTCGATTCGAGCACCTCGAAGCGGACGTGCAGCGTGTCACCCGGATAGACGGGTCGCAGCCAGCTGAGCTTTTCGAGCCCGGGCGAGCCGAGGCTCGCGGCGTCGAGCAGGTAGGCGTCGCACATCATGCGCATCGCGATCGCGCACGTGTGCCAGCCGCTCGCGGCGAGGCGGCCGAAAAGCGACGCCTCGGCGGCGGCGTCGTCGAGGTGAAACGGCTGCGGGTCGAACTCGCGCGCGAAGGCGAGGACGCCCTCGCGGGTGATGAGGTAGGCGCCGAACTCGCGCACCTGGCCCACCGGGAAATCCTCCCAGAAGAGGCTCGGTGTGCGCGCCGCGACGGCGGTCGAGGAGGGGGGAGTCACGGCAGGCTGCATCGTTGGCGCAGCCCGCAGGATAGCGAGGCAGCGCGCGCGGCGCCGCCCGTGCGACGGCGTCAGCGGCCGAAGAAGTGGCGAAAGACGTCGGGCTCGTCGACTTCGCGGATCGCGACACCCTGCAGCGGCTCGCGGAAAGGCCGCGACGGCACGGGCCGTTCGAGCTCGGCCGGCCGCGTCGCATCCCACGGCGAAGACGACTGCGCGGGTGCCGGCGAGCTCGAACGCTGGCGGATACGCTGGGCGAGCGAGGGGAGCTCTTCCCATTCGATCGCGCCCTGCGGCAGCGCCGCGCGAAAGGCGGGCGAGAAATGGAGCATGGACGGGGCGTGGCGCATGACAGTCATCCTAACGATGGACTGCCGCCACGATAGGTGCGCTGTGCCTGGGCGAAGCCCCGAACAGCGCGACGGCGGCATGCCAGATCCACGGCGTGCCGGCCGGCCGTGACCGATTGCGGGCGGGGGCGGTCACTTCTTCATCGGCTCTTCCTTCTTCGTCATCGCGTCCTTTTTCATCATCTCGTCCTTCTTCATCATGTCGGCGCACATGGCGTCCTTCTTCATCATGGCGTCGTCCTTCTTCATCGCGTCCTTCTTGGCCATGGCCATGTAGTCCTTGCATTCCTGCATGGTCATCGGGGTCTCTTTCTTCATCATGCCGTCGGCGTTCTTCATATCGTCGGCGGCGAAGGCGTTGCCGGCGAGCGCGATACAGGCCAGCAGCGCGGGGGTGATCTGTCTCATCGAAGTCTCCTGGAGCGTGAGGGTTCGCAGCCGGACGGCCACGCCGTCTAGTCGGTGATGCGTACCCGACCTTACAACTGCCGCGCCGGCGTGGCCATTGGTCAACGCCGCGGCATCGCGTCGGCGGACGCCTCGAAATGATCGGCGGCGTGGCGCAGGTCGGCGAGCCAGGCGGCGTACGCCGCCGCCTTGTCCTCGGGCTCCATCCGCAGCAGCGCCGACGGGTGCAGCGTGATCAGGACGCGGCGACCGTCGCGGCGAACCAGCCAGCGGCCGCGCTCGCGCAGGACCGAGACCGTGCCGCCCAGCAGCTGCCGCGCCGCGGTCGCGCCGAGCGCGACCAGCGCGCCGGGGTCGACGAGCGCGATCTCGCTCTCGAGCCAGTGCAGGCACGCCGACGCTTCCTGCTGCGCCGGCGTCTTGTGGATGCGGCGCCTGCCCCGCAGTTCGAACTTGAAGTGCTTGACGGCGTTGGTGATGTAGACCTGATCGCGCGGGATGCCGAGCTCGTCGAGCGCGCGCGCGAGCACTTGTCCCGCCGGGCCGACGAAGGGCCGCCCTTGCAGGTCCTCCTGGTCGCCCGGCTGCTCGCCGACGAACATCAACCGCGCGTGCCTACTGCCCTCGCCGCCGACCGCCTGTGTCGCATGCTCGCCGATCGGGCACTCGCGGCAGTTCTGCAGCGCGGCGCCCAGGACGGCAAGGGTGCGCGGCTGTTGGCTGGTGGACCTCATCGCAGGGTCTTGGTCGCGCTCCGGCTTCTGGGGTTGCATCGTCGCCAGAGCGAGACGTGTCGGGTCGAAGACCGTGCGGTAGCAGGCGAGCCAGAGCTGGTCGGGGGCATCGGCGCCGGGCGCCCCCTCCCGCCGTGCTCCGGGGCCGAAGGCGAGGGCGACGCCGTCCCAGCGGACGCTTCGCTCAGGCGTCAGGATCGCCCAGCGCATCGCCGAGTAGCGGCGCGCGAAGAACGGCGCGCTCGCCTCGACGATGTGGTGCTCGGGCTCGAACCAGGCGAGGTGCAGCGGCGCGGCGATCGCGCCCTCGCCGTCGGGTTCCGCGATCGCGCGAAAGCGGACCGACGCCTTCATCCGGTGCAGGTCGCGGCGCACCGCCTGCGCCATCTCGTCGGCACGAAGCCAGTCGGCGTCGAGCGGGTCGGTGCGCAGGGCCGCTTCGATCTGCAGCCGCCAGAGCAGCCGGTACAACAGCGCGAACCGGTCGGGGTCGCAGTGCAGGATGGCACTCTCGGCGAGCGGCAGGAACGCCGGCGGGACGCGGACGGCCGGCGCCGCTGACGGTGCGTCGGCGCCGTCGCCACGAGCGTCGACGAACAGATCGATCTCGGCGTCGTCGGCGCAGGTCCAGCCGACCCGGTCGGGAGCGACCTGCTGCGACCACAGCGTGCGGCAGGCGCGCCGGAAGCCCGCGAAGTCGACCGCACTCGCCAGCCGCACCGCATGCACGCTGCTCGCAGGCGCAGCGCCGTTCGCCTGCGCGGTCGGGAACGGAGCGCGCTCGTCGGCCGTCATGACGACGAGCTTAGCGCTTCGCGTCAGGCCGGCACATGGAAGACCTGGCGCAGGTAGGCGAGGAAGGTCTCGTCATCGCACAGAAGCTTGCCCGGGCTATCCGAGAGCTTGGCGACCGGCTGGCCGTTGGCGCTCGTCAGCTTCATGACGATGTGCAGCGTTCTCAGGCCCATGTCGTTGGTGAGGTTGGTGCCGATGCCGAAGCCGCACGGCGCGCGGTCGGCGAAGTGGCGATAGAGCGCAAAGCAGCGCTCGAAGTCGAGGCCGTCCGAGAAGACGAGCCGCTTCGTGCGCGCGTCGATGCGGAGCTTGTCGTAGTGGGCGAGCGCCTTCTCGCCCCAGACGTACGGGTCGCCCGAGTCATGGCGCAGGCCGTCGAACAGCTTGGCGAAGTACATGTCGAAGTCGGCGAGAAAGGCGTCCATGCCGACGACGTCGGTCAGCGCCGTGCCGAGGTCGCCGCGGTATTCCTGCACCCAGGCCTCGAGCGCGGCGCGTTGGAAGTCGCGCAGCCGCACGCCGAGCGTCTGGTATGTCTGCAGGTACTCGTGCGCCATCGTGCCGATCGGCACCAGGCCGAGGTCGCGCGCGAACAGGACGTCGGATGCGCCCTTGAAGAACTCGGGCACCTCGCGCTTGAGCGTTAGCAGCACCTCGCGGTGCCAGGCGTGCGAGAAGCGCCGCCGCACGCCGAAGTCGAAGAACTCGAACGGCGTCGCCCGCTTCGGCTCGCAGCCAAATTCGCGCAGGCGCTCGATCTTCGCGGCGAGGCGGCGCCGTCCTTCGGCGAGCGCCGCGTCGGCGTCGAAGCGGCGAAAGTAGAGCTCATTGATGATCGCGAGAACGAAGATCTCGAATGCCATCACGTGGACCTGCGGTCCGATGGCGACGACCTCGAGCGTCTTGCCGTCGGCGCCGGCGCTGGCGGTGATGAAGTCGCGCTGAAAATGGAAGATGCGCAGGAAGTCGACGAAGTCCGAGCGGACGAAGCGCAAGCTGCGCAGGTAGGCGAGCTCGTCGACGCGGAACTGCAGCGCGCAGAGCGCGTCGAGCTCGCGGTTCACCTCTGGGACGAGCTCGGCGAGCGGAAACGCCGGCAGGTTGCGGCACAGGAACGTGTACTCGGCCTGCGTCGCCGGGTGCCGATGCAGCATCGCCTGCCACATCGTGAACTTGTAGAGATCGGTGTCGAGGAGGCTAGTGATGACTGGTTGCATCGGCACTTCCGTCTGAGGGGCGGACGATACCAACACGCCGGGGCTCATCCGAACAGCAGCTCGACTCGACCGTCGGTCAGGCGCGCCGGCCAGGTCGCGAGCGCGACCTCGGCCGGGACCCCGGTCGCCGTGCCGCTGCGAACGTCGAACCGGCCCTGGTGGAACGGGCATTCGATCTCATGGCCTTCGAGAAAGCCATCGCACAGACTGGCGTCGCCGTGCGTGCAGCGGTTCGCGGTCGCGTAGACGCGGCCGTCGACGAGGTAGATCGCGACCTCCCTGCCGCCGACGTCGACCGCGATCGCATCGCTGGCGGCGAAGTCGTCGAGCGACGCGACGGCGAGCCAGGCAGGCATCGTCAGATGGGATAGATGATCGAGTTCGGGATCATCTCGCTGTCGTAGACGACGGTGCGGCTCTCGAATTTCCATCCCGCCGGCGTGTCGACGATGACGTCGAGGTAGCGGCCGACGTTGAACACCGTGCTCAGCTCGTTGAGCTTGGTGCGAAAGACGGCGTAGTTCGCCTCGCACTCGATCCGGCCCGGCGCGCTCGCACGGACGAGCGGCGCGCCGACGACGTGGCGCTGGTAGTAGGGGTCGTGGAACAGCGTCTCGCGGATGCCGTAGACGCGGTCCTTCAGCATCCCCTTGCTCTCGAACGACAGCGTCGCGAGCGGCAGGCCGCGCTCGTGGTTCTCGCGCGGCACGAGGCGATAGCTGCACGTCTCGACGAAGAACTCGGGCCAGAGGTCCCAATGGCCGGAGTCGACCGCGTACGCATAGTCGGCGTGGAGTTGGACCAGTGCGCGGTACGCGGCGAAGTCGAGCGAGATCACGCCTCCATCACCTCGCGCCAGTAGCGGTACATGCCGCGGATCAGCGTCTCGGTGACCATGTGGTCGGTGTCGCCGACGGCGGTGCCGCCGAGCTCGACGAGCGTGCGGTGGAAGGGCTTTTGCTCGAAGCCCTGTTGCGACAGCTCGATCACCTCGCCGTCGTCGGCCGAGACGAACCCCGCCGGCCCGAACAGGTTGGCCTGGCGCAGGCGCCGGCGTGTCATCTCCTCGCTGTCGTCGGCAAAGCCGAAATGCGTCCAGACGAAGTCGAACGCACCATGGCCGTCGGGCTGGATGTGCCTGGTCGAGACCGAGTTGACCTGCTGCTGCAGGATGACGCTCGGGAAGATCGTCGTCATCACGGCGGTCGGGCCGCCCCACCACGGCTCCGCGACGATGTCGAGGAACCTCGGATCCTCGAGCTTCATGTCCTGCTTGAAACTCGCCACCTGCGTCACTTGCTTTTCCTGCGCCGGCGCGCCGCCCTGGCCGCGGGTCGAGATCATCGCGGCGTGGCGGAAGCGATCGTCCATCAGCAGCTGCGACTTGTTGTCGGCGCGCCAGAGGCCGAACGTGACGAACCAAGTGTGCAGCAGGCCCGGGTGATACGGGTCCTTGATGTTTTCCTGCATCAGCTTCCAGTTGCCCGGAATGCGCTGGCGGTTGTAGCCGAGCAGCTTCAGCGCGCGACCGTCGAACAGGCGGTCGAAATAGCGCAGGATGGCCGGGCCGAGGAAGTCCTCGAACGGCTCGACGTCGTGGTCGAACGAGGCGAAGACGACGCCGCCGCGCGTCGCGACCTTGAGCTTGGTGAGGCCGTTGTCGGCCGGCTTGAAGTCGGCCGGCATGCCGCCCTGGACCTTGCCGTCCTGCTTGACGCCGCGCCTGAACGGCACGCCCTGGAGATCGCCTTGCAGCGAATAGTTCCACTGGTGGTACGGGCAGGTGAAGTCCTTGCGATTGCCGCTGCGCTGGCGGCAAAAGCTCATGCCGCGGTGCGCGCAGACGTTCTCGACGACATGGATGCTGCTGTCCTGCGCGCGCACCAGGATCACCGAGCGCTCGCCGACGGCGGTCCGCTTGAAGTCGCCGGGGTTCGGGATTTCCGCTTCGAGCCCGACGTAGCACCAGTGCGCGCGGTAGAAGAAGCGTTCGAGCTCGCGTCGATGCAACTCGTCGCTCGTATAGCTGAGGAACGGGATCCGGCTTGTCCCAGCGCCATCCCAGACGGGCAGCGCGGGAAAGACGGCGTCGATGGTCGGACGATCCATGGCGAGGCCTCGGCAGAGCCCCGACTGTGCCCGATTCGCGTCGGCCGCGGCGCGCCTGCCCGCGCAGGCGCGCCGACCGAGGGTCAGTTCATGTCGGGGTTCGGCTTGAGGATCGCGAACGCGGCACCCTGCGGATCGCCGAATACGGCGAAGCGGCCGACGCCGGGAATGTCCGAAGGCGGCACGACGACCATTGCGCCGAGGGCCTTGGCCTGCGCGGCGGTGGCATCGGCATCGGCGACGCAGACGTAGGGCGTCCACAGCGTCGGCACCGATTTGTCAGGCGCCTTCATTAGGCCGGCGCGGCCCTTGCCACCTTGCTTGAGCACGTTGTATATGCCGCCGGGCATCTCCATCGCGTCGTGATCGAAGGCGAACACCTTTTCGTAGAACGCGAGCGCGGTCTTCTCGTCCTGCGTCGTCAGCTCGTTCCAGATCCATCCGCCGGGCGGTGTCGTCTCGACCTCGGGCGGATCGCCCTCGTTGCCGCGCCAGAGCGAGAAGACGCCGCCGGTCGGATCGGCGATCGTCGCCATGCGGCCGACCGAGCCGTAGTCCCTCGGTGCGACGATGCTCTTCGCGCCGGCAGCGGTGGCTGCCTTGTACGAGCTGTCGACGTCCTGCACCGAGAGATACGACATCCACTGCGTCGGTGCGCCGGGGCGCGCGGTCGCGTAGCCGCCGATGCCGGCCTCGCCGTTGTGGATCATGGCGTACGGGTCGGTGCCCGTCGCCATCATCTCGGTGTTCCAGCCGAACAGTTTTTCGTAGAACGCGCGTGCCGCAGCGATGTCGTTCGAGACGTGCTCGAACCAGACGAACTTTCCTGGCAAGTGGGCCATGGGGTTTCCTTCGCGATCGGGGGTGGAGGGGTCGGTCGCTGGCGCGGTGCGCGGCGGCCGGTCTGCCATTCGGCGAGCACTGGCCCCGAATGTCAAGAGCGCCGCGCGCCACCGGGGGAAGCGCTGCCCGCGTTGCCGACGTGGGAGCGCCACGGGAGAATGCGCGTCGCCCCTTTGTCCGGACTCCGCATGAAACGCAACTCCCTGCACGCCCTGCTTGCCATTGCCGTCGCGCTCGCGTCGTGCAGCGTTCCTCCCGCGACGCCGTCGGCCGACCGTCGCGCGATCGACGCGATCGACACTGTCGTCGTGATCTACGCCGAGAACCGCGCCTTCGACACCTTGTTCGGCCTCTTTCCTGGCGCCAACGGCATCCCCGGCGTCAATCCGAGCGCAGTGGGTACCTACGTGCCGCAAGTCGACCGCGCCGGAACGCCGATGGCGACGTTGCCGCCGACCTGGGGCGGGCTGATGGCGCGCAACCAGCCGCTCGCCGTCGCCGAAGCGGAGACGGCCGGACTGGCGAACCGGCCGTTTCTCCTCAACGGACCCAATGCGCTCGCCGGCCGCGGGGTCGTGGTGCCGGTCGATTTGATGACGCGCAATCTCGTCCATCGTTACTACAACAACATCATGCAGATCGATGGCGGCACGAACGACGGCTTCGCCGCCTGGTCGGATGCCGGCGGCCTGACGATGGGCTACTACGACGGCAGTAGCTTCCAGATGTGGCAGGTGGCACGGCGCTACACGCTGGCCGACAACTTCTTGATGGGCGCGTTCGGCGGCTCGTTCCTGAACCACCAGTACCTCGTCTGCGCGTGTGCGCCCGAGTATCCCGACGCCGACCGCTCGCCAGCGAAGGACCTCGTCAGCATGGTCGAGACCGACGCGCGCGGGCGCGTCCGCCTC
>DASXIP010000113.1:0-1928 GCA_036497875.1 Caldimonas sp. | reverse complement strand
GCGGCAGAAGTCGGTGACAACGCGATCGGCGGGATGTTCGAACCGCAGCACGCGCCGCACGAGCTCGGCCTGCGCCTCGAGCAGAGCGATCGCGTGCATGGTCGCGATTATCCTAGGGCGTGCCCACTTCCACGCCAGCGTCCGATGCCCGGCCGAGCCACCTCGTCACCCATTGGCGGCTGCTCGCCAGCGTGGTCGTCGGCTGCGTCTTCGGCGCCGCGTGGCCCGGCGTCGATTCGCTGGTCTCGCGCGTGCTGATCGGCTGGAACGTCCTCACCTGGCTCTACCTCGCGCTCGTCGCGCTCGCCCTGGTCCGCGCCGACCACGGCCACATCAAGCGCGTCGCGCTCGCGCAGGCCGAGAGCGCGGCGACGGTGCTTGCAATCGTCGTCAGCGCCGCGGTGATCAGCCTGGCGGCGGTCGTCTACGAGCTCGTCGCCGCGAAGGCGGCGGGGCCGCACCACATGCTGCCTCACCTGCTGTTCGCGGCAGTGACGGTGTTCGGATCGTGGCTCCTGCTGCCGGTGCTGTTCGGCGTCAGCTACGCCAGCGCGTACTACGGGCCGGAGCCCGATCGCGGCCTTGCATTTCCCAACTCCGAAGCCGGCTTTGAGCCCGACCACACCGACTTCTTCTACTTCTCCTTCACCATCGCCGTCACCGCGCAGACATCGGACGTCGGCGTGACGACGCGGGCGATGCGCAGGCTGGTGCTGGCGCAGTCGATCGTCTCGTTCGTCTTCAACACCACGATCCTGGCGTTCTCGGTCAACGCCGCGGCGAGCTTCTTCTGACGCCAGGCGCCCCGAAACAAACGCTAGGGCGCCCACAGCAGCTGCGACTCGCCGCGCGTCTGCACGACGCGCCCGTCGCGGCGCGCGAGCGATCCCTCGACCAGCCAGCGGATGGCGCGCGGATAGAGCAGATGCTCCTGCGCGAGAACGCGCGCCGCCAGCGACTCCTCGCTGTCGTTGGCGAGCACGGGGACGACGGCCTGGCCGACGATCGGCCCGTGGTCGAGGTCGGCCGTCACGAAGTGCACCGTCGCACCGCTGACTTGGCAGCCGGCCTCGATCGCGCGGCGGTGCGTGTGCAGCCCCGGGAATGCCGGCAGCAGAGACGGATGAATGTTGACGAGCCGGCCATCGAAGCGACGAACGAAGTCGGCGCCGAGGATGCGCATGAAGCCCGCCAACGCGACGATGTCGGCGGCGTGGCGCTCGATGCATTCGGCGAGCGCCGCGTCGAAGGCGTCGCGGCTCGCGAACGCGCGATGGTCGACGAACTCGGCGGCGATGCCGCGACCGCGCGCGAACGCGAGGCCGGCGGCGTCGGCGCGGTTGCTGAGGACGGCAGCGACGCGCGCCTCCCAGCGCTCGGCCTCGCAGGCGCGAACGATCGCCTCCATGTTCGAACCGCGGCCGGAGACGAGGATGACGAGGTTCTTCATCGGCGCCGCAGTGTATCGGCGCGGGTGGGGCCGAAACCTACAATCGACCGCTTTTGCCGATGCGAAGCAGATGAGCGAACCCTCTTCCACGACGAGCGCCGACGCGCCCGTCGCCGCCGCAGCGACCGGCGCGCGCCGACGCGTCCTCTCGGGGATGCGCCCGACCGGTGCGATGCACCTCGGCCACTGGCACGGCGCGCTCAAGAATTGGGTCCGACTGCAGGACGAGTATGAGTGCTTCTTCTTCGCCGCCGATTGGCACGCGCTGACGACGCACTACGAAGAGCGCGAGGTGATCGAGAGCTCGGTCTACGAGATGGTGACCGACTGGCTCGCCGCCGGCCTCGACCCCGAAAAGGCGACGCTCTTCATCCAGAGCCGCCTGCCCGAGCACGCCGAGCTGTTCACGCTGCTCGCGATGGGGACGCCGCTCGGCTGGCTCGAACGCATGCCGACCTACAAAGACCAGATCGAGCGG
>DASXIP010000112.1:0-2630 GCA_036497875.1 Caldimonas sp. | reverse complement strand
CTGCCTCGGTATCGTCGTCCTCGTTCCGCTCTCGCCGCTCTTCATCTTCGGCTGGGGTCCCGTGCCTGCGCTCGGCATCGCCGGCGGCGGCGTCGCCGTCGTCGTGACGGCAGCGCTGACGACGACCGTGCTCGCCTGGTATGTTCTCTCAGGGCGATCGGTCGTCCGGCTGCGGCGGACGCGCCTGCGAGCGCCGTTCTTCGCCGACATCTTGCGTGTCGGCGGCGTCGGCGCGGTCAGCACCCTGCAGACGTCGCTCACGGTGGCGCTGACGACCGCCATCGTCGGCGCCCACGGCGGCCCCGACGCGGTCGCCGGCTACGGCACCGGCGCCAGGCTCGAGTACCTGCTGATCCCGCTCGTCTTCGGCCTCGGCGCGCCGATGGTCGCCCTGGTCGGAACCAACATCGGCGCCTGCCAGCGCGAGCGGGCGCTTCGCAGCGCGCTCACCGGCGGCGCGCTCGCGTTCGCGATCAGCGAGACGGTCGGCATCGCCGCCGCGCTCTGGCCCGAGGCGTGGCTCGGCCTCTTCGGCAGCGATCCGCGCATGCTCGCGACCGGTGTCGACTATCTGCGCGTCGTCGGCCCGAGCTACGGCTTCTTCGGCCTCGGACTCGCGCTCTACTTCGCGTCGCAAGGCGCCGGCCGGCTCGCCTGGCCGCTCCTCGCCGGGTTGCTGCGAATGCTGATCGCGGTCGGCGGCGGCTGGCTCGCGGTCACGCTCAGCGGAACGCTCGTGTGGGGTTTTGTCATCGTCGCGCTCGCGCTCGTCACCTATGGCGTGACGATCGTCACGGCAATCGCGAACGGAGCGTGGTTCCGGCACTAGTTCACCGCCGAGTTGCTCGATCATCGAGTCCGCCGATCGCTGCAGCGCTCAAGTCGGTGCAGGCCGGGCCGATGCTCACCTTACAGCACCTCTTCGCCGGAGTCCGCATGAACGCCAGGATCAAGCAGCTACGCGATCTCGTCGTCGCGCTCGATCGCGCCGATCGCAATCAGCAGACACTCGACCCCGACACCTACCGCGCCGCGGCCAAGGCAGCGTTCTCGCTGACCAGGCAGGAGATGGGGTTGCTGCCGATGGCCGATTTCGCGGGCCCGGTCAACGCGCTGCAGAACATGGCCGAGAACATCTACTTCGGCATCAACGGCTGCTTCGCCGACCTCGACGGCACCGGCCGGGCGCCGGCCGCGGCGACGACGGCGAAGGCGCTGCTCGGCCGCATGCGCGCCAAGCCGACGAACGACATCCGCCAGATTTCCGAGCAGCTGTTCGAGCGGCTGCGCACGCCGGCAGCGAGCGGACGGCCGCGTCGCGGCCGCAACACCGCCGGCACGAAGGGCTGACCGCGGCGAAGCCTGACGCCTGAGCGCCGGCTGCTCGCCCTGCTCAGACTCGCCACTGGCGAGAATCGCGCATGGACGACGCGACCGCGATCGAGCGCGCCAAGGCGCTCTTCCTGGAGGGCAATGCGCGCTTCGCCGCTGGCTGCTTCGCCGACGCGGCAGCCAGCTTCGAGGCGGCGCTGGAGCTCGCCCCCGGCCGCGCCTCGATCCTGGCGAATCTCGGCGCTGCGCGCGTCCGCGCCGGGCGCCACCACGAGGCGATTGCGGTGCTCGAGCAGGCGATCGCGCGCGAGCCCTCCGATCTTCACAGCCACGGCCATCTCGGCATCGCCTACGCCGCCGTCGGCCGCCATGCCGACGCGCTCGCTTGCCACGACCGCGTCCTCGCCGCCGAGCCCGGGCACGCGGCGAGCTGGCTCGCGCGCGGCGAGGCGCTGCGCTTTCTCGAGCGCCACGATGAGGCGCTCGCCGCGTTCGAGCACGCCAACGCGATCGCGCCGACGCTCGCCGCGGCGTGGACGCAGCGCGGCAACATCCTGCGCGACCAGGGCCGGATTGAGGAGGCGCGGCACGCGTTCGAGCAGGCGCTGGCGCACCATGGCGACCCCGAGCTGAACGGCTACTTCCTCGCCGCCCTGTCGGGGCGCGACGTTCCGGCGCAGGCGCCGACGAGCTACGTGCTGGCGTTCTTCGACGAGTATGCGAGCTCGTTCGACGCGCACCTCGTCGACACGCTCGGCTACCGCGCGCCGGAAACGCTGGCGGCGCAGATCGCCGCGCTCGGCGCGCGCCGCTTCCGATCGACCCTCGACCTCGGCTGCGGCACGGGCCTCTGCGGGCCGCTGCTGCGATCGATCAGCGAGCGTCTCGCGGGCGTCGACCTCTCGCCGGGCATGCTTCAGCAGGCCGCCGCGCGCGGCGTCTACGACGCCCTCGTGCGCGACGAGCTCGTCGCCCACCTGCGCACGACCGCCGAGCGGCACGACCTCCTCGTCGCCGCCGACGTCTTCATCTACATCGGTGCGCTCGGTCCGGTCTTCGAAGCCGCCGCCGGCGTGCTCTCGCCCGACGGCCTGATCGCGTTCAGCGCGGAAGCGGCCGATGAGTCCGCGGCGGTCGTCCTGTTGCCGAGCCTGCGTTACGCGCACTCGGCAAGCTATCTGCGCGAGCTCGCCGCGCAGCACGGCCTCGCGGTCGCGTCGCTCGTCCGTGCACCCCTGCGCCGCGAGCAGCGGCGCGAGGTCGAAGGGCTCTACGTCGTCCTCCGCCGGTGACGCGAG
>DASXIP010000111.1:0-2387 GCA_036497875.1 Caldimonas sp. | reverse complement strand
ATGCCGACCATGCCGAGCAGCGTCGACATCGTCACGATGCCGGCGACGAAGCTGCCGTCGCCGCCCATCCGCGCGGCGAGCACGTAGGCAACGGCCGAGGTCGGCAGCGCTGCGAACAGGACGACGATCGCGCGCTGCTCGAGCGGCAACGCGAGCGCGGCGGCGAGAGCGATCGCGACGATCGGCAGCACGGCATGGCGGATCGCGAGCAAGGCCGCTGCCAACGCCGGCGACGCCTTCAAAGCGCCGAGCGTGAGCCCGGCGCCGACCGCCATCAGGCCGAGCGGCAGCGCCGCGAGGCCGATCCGCTGCAGCGTCGTCGCCACCGCATCGGGCAGCACCACGCCGAGCATGTTCGTGAGCAGGCCGGCGAGCGTGCTGATGATGAGCGGATTGCGGCCGAGCTCGCGCAGCGTCGAGTGGCCGCCGTGGCGGGCGAGCGGCCAGACCGCGGCGACGTTGGCGATCGGCACGCTGACCGCGATGACGAGCGCCATCCAGGCGAGGCCCTCGGCGCCGCCGAGCCGCTCCGAGAGCGCGAGCGCGATGTACGAGTTGAAGCGGTACGCGGTCTGCGCGCCCGATGCGTGCAGGCGCCGGTCGACGCCTGGCCAATGGCCGAGCGCGAGCGCCAGCGCGATCCCGGTCACCAGCGTCCCGAGCGCTGCCGCGGCGAGGCTCACCAGCTGCGCCGGCTGCAGCGGGCTCCTCGCGATCGAGTTGAAGAGGAGGACCGGGAACAGCAGGTAGTAGACGAGCCGCTCGACTGCCTCCCAGACCGGACGGTTGAGCGAGGTCCGGCGGCAGAGCCACCAGCCGAGCAGGATGAGCAGGAAGTCGGGCAGCAGCAGGAGCGGGTTCGACACCCTGCAGAGTGTGCCAGCCGCTCTCATCGCCGCAGGCGACGAGAGAGACGGCGACGATCGACGCCACCGAGGCAGCCACCACGAGCAGCGAGCGCAGCAAGGTCTTCATCGGAGTCTCCGCGGTCGGTCACGGCCGGCGCGTCATCGCGCTGGCGGCGGTGAACGCGACTGTCGACTCGTGACGTGAGCCGAGCGCGAAGACGCTAAGAAGGCCGCGTGAAGCGCGGCGTGAGCAGCCGCGCCTGACTCAGCTGGCGAGCGACGCGAGCACCCGTTCGCCGGCCTGCACGGTCTCGGCCGCCGACACGTCGAGGTGCGTCACCGCGCGCACGGTGCGCGCGTCGAACGCGTTCAGCAGCACGCCGCGCTCGCGCGCCCGCTGGACGAGCGTCGCCGCATCGACCGCGCCCGATCGCAGATGGAAGACGACGATGTTCGTCTGCACGGTCTCGAGGTCGAGCCGCACCAGCGGGCTGGCGGCCAGCATCTCGGCGAAGCGGCGCGCGTTCGCATGATCGTCGGCAAGGCGGGCGCGGTGGTGCTCGATACCGTGCAGCGCCGCCGCCGCAAAGAAGCCGGTCTGGCGCATCGCGCCGCCGAGCATGCGCCGATGTCGCGTCGCCGCGGCGACGAGATCGCGCGAGCCGGCGAGAAGCGAGCCGCCGGGAGCACCGAGCCCCTTCGAGAACGAGACGGCGACGAGGTCGAACGGCCGCGCGAGCTCGGCTTCGGAGACGCCCGTCGCGACGCTCGCGTTCCAGATCCGCGCGCCGTCGAGGAAGGTCGCGATGCCGCGCGCCTTGGCGAGCGCGCAGATGCGGACGAGCTCGTCCTGGGGGAAGACGATGCCGCCGCTGCGGTTGTGCGTGTTCTCGATCTCGAGCAGCGTCGTCGGCGGATAGACCGGCAGGCCGCGCGGCTTGATCGCCGCCTCGACCTGCTCGACGGTGAACCAGCCGCCGCTACCGATCTCGTGCAGCTGCACGCCGGCGTTCGCTGCCGAGCCGCCGGTCTCGTGCCAGCCGGCGTGGCTCTCGCGGCTGACGATCGCTTCGTCGCCCGGCCGCGTCAGCACGCGCAGCGCGACCTGGTTGGCCATCGTTCCCGACGGCAGCCAGAGTCCCTGCTCCTTGCCGAGCAAGGCGGCGACGCGCGCCTGCAGCTCGTTGGTGAGCGTGTCCTCGCCGTACTGATCGTCGCCGACCGCTGCGGCGTGCATCGCCGCGCGCATTGCGGCGGTGGGGCGTGTGACGGTGTCGGAGCGAAGGTCGATCGGTGCATTGTCCATGGCAGCGATTGTCGTCCCGCTGGCCGCGGCGCCGCTCGTCAGCGCGAGCGCCAGTAGCGGCGGTGCAGCGCGACGATCGCCGGCTCGGCGGGCGCGACCGGGCCGATCACCCGGACGTCCTTCTGGCCGCGCGCGAAGACGTGCCGGCACGGCAGGTCGAGGGTCGGGTTCTCGGCGTGGTTGCCGGTGATCGCGAGCAGCGTCTTCTCCTCGATGCCGAACACGGTGCGGCC
>DASXIP010000110.1:0-2759 GCA_036497875.1 Caldimonas sp. | reverse complement strand
CGAGGAGAGCGGGCTCGCGCCGAAGGAGATCTGGTGCAACGAGAGCCAGGAGCGCTACGTGATGGCGATCGCTCCGCAATCGCTGCCGCTGTTCGATGCGATGTGCGTGCGCGAGCGTTGCCCGTACGCCGTCGTCGGCGTCGCCACCACGCCGCGCTCGCTCGTCGCCGGCGCCCTCGATCCGTGCGGCGAATCGGCGGCGAACGACGACGGTCGCGTCATCGACATGCCGCTCGATGTCCTGCTCGGCAAGCCGCCGAAGATGCATCGCGACGTCCGCCGCCGGCCGCTCGCGCTGCCGCCGCTCGTCCTCGACGGTGTTGAATTGGCGAGGGCGGCGTTCGACGTGCTTCGCCACCCGACGGTCGCGAGCAAGCGCTTCCTGGTGACGATCGGCGATCGCACGGTCGGCGGCCTGTCGTGCCGCGATCCGATGGTCGGGCCCTGGCAGGTTCCGGTCGCCGATTGCGCGATCACGCTCGCCGACTTCCGCGGCACGGCGGGCGAGGCGATGGCGATGGGCGAGCGGGCGCCGATCGCCGTCGTCGACGCGCCGGCGTCCGGGCGGATGGCGGTCGGCGAGGCGATCACCAACCTGCTCGCCGCGCCGATCGCACTGGACCGCGTCAAGCTGAGCTGCAACTGGATGGCGGCGTGCAGCGACGACCCTGCCGCGCCGGGCGACGACGCCGCCCTCTACGACACCGTGCGCGCAGTTGCGATGGAGCTCTGCCCAGCGCTCGGCATCGGCGTCCCGGTCGGCAAGGACAGCCTCTCGATGCGGACGCGCTGGCGCGGCGACGATGGCGAGGCGAAGCAGGTCACGGCGCCGGTGAGCCTCGTCGTCAGCGCGTTCGCGACGATCGACGACGTCTGTCGCCAATCGACTCCCGAGCTGCAGCGTGGCGACACGACGCTCCTTCTGGTCGACCTCGGCCGCGGCCGGATGCGCATGGGCGGCTCGATCCTTGCACAGGCGAGCGGGCAGGTCGGCGACAGCGTGCCCGATCTCGACGAGCCGCGCCTGCTGGTCGCGCTGGTCGACGGCATCTCGCGTCTGCGCGACGCCGGGCTCGTCCTCGCGTACCACGATCGCAGCGATGGCGGCTTGTGGGCGGCGGCCTGCGAGATGGCCTTCGCCGGCCACCTCGGCGTCAGTCTGAACGTCGACCTGCTCGTCACCGAGAGCGACGGCATCGCTGACAGCCGCGCCGAATTCGGCGACTCGAAGAACTGGGCGCAGCAAGTGAGCGCGCGGCGCGAGGAGCTGACCTTGCGCGCGCTCTTCAACGAGGAGCTCGGCGCCATCGTCCAGGTGCCGACCGCGCGCCGCGACGAGGCGATCGCAATCCTGCGCGCCGCCGGGCTCGGCAAGCACAGCCATGTCATCGGCAAGACGAATACGCGCTACGTGATGGAAGTGTGGCGCGATGCGAAGGCGGTCTTCAGCGCGTCGCTGCGCGAGCTGCAACAGGCGTGGGACGAGGTGAGCTGGCGGATCAGCCGGCTGCGCGATCATCCCGACGGTGCCGATGCCGAGCACGCGGCCGCGGGCCGGGAGGACGACCCCGGATTGCACGTCCATCTCGCCGGGCCGGCGTTCGCGGCGGATGCGAATGGTGATCGGTCGACGGCGGTCGTCGGCAGCGCACCCAGGATCGCCGTCCTGCGCGAGCAGGGCGTCAACAGCCACGTCGAGCTGAGCTACGCGATGGCCGAGGCCGGCTTCGAGACCTATGACGTCCACATGACGGATCTGCAGTCGGGCCGGGCGCGGCTCGACATGTACCAGGGCTTCGTCGCCTGCGGCGGCTTCAGCTATGGCGACACGCTCGGCGCCGGCGAGGGCTGGGCGCGATCGATCCGCTTCAACCCGCAACTCGCCGACCAGTTCGCGACCTTCCTCGCGCGCCCGGACGTGTTCGCGCTCGGCATCTGCAACGGCTGCCAGATGCTCGCCGCGCTCGCCGACATGATACCGGGCGCCGCGGCCTGGCCGCGCTTCACGAGGAACCGCAGCGAGCAATTCGAGGCTCGGCTCAGCCTGGTCGAGGTGCTGCCGTCGCCGTCGATCTTCTTCGCCGGCATGGCCGGCAGCCGATTGCCGATCGCGGTCGCGCACGGCGAGGGCTACGCCGACTTCTCGCAGCGCGGCGATCCGACGAAGGTGCACGCCGTGATGCGCTTCGTCGACCACGTCGGCCGGGCGACCGAGGCATATCCGTACAACCCGAACGGCAGCCCCGGCGGCCTGACCGCGGTGACGACCGCCGACGGTCGCTTCACGGCATTGATGCCGCACGCCGAGCGCGTCTTTCGCGACGTCCAGATGAGCTGGCCGAGTCGGGCGGTCGGCCAGGCGAGCCCGTGGATGGCGATGTTCCGCGCGGCGCGACCGGCCTGTCGCTAGCGCTGGGCGACGCACCCTTCTGGCCACGACGGCACCGTCACGTGGCGGTTGCCGCCCCGCTGCAGCGCCTTCGCGGTGCATGCACGTCTCGTCCGGATGCATAGGGCGCAACGCCATCGTCGTGCTTGGCACGGCCGTTGCAATCTCCCTTCGCCGGCCCCGACATGAGCAGCCCCGACCTCGAACTCATCCACCTGGTCAAGCGATACGGTGCGACCACCGCCGTCGACCGCATCGACCTGAGGGTCGAGGGTGGCCGCTACTGCTGCCTGCTCGGCCCGTCGGGCTGCGGCAAGACAACGACGCTGCGCATGGTCGCCGGCCACGAGGCGGTGAGCGAAGGCGACAT
>DASXIP010000109.1:0-1958 GCA_036497875.1 Caldimonas sp. | reverse complement strand
GGCGCGATGCTCGCCGGCGTGCCGTTCGCGCCGATCTCGCCGGCGTATTCGCTCGTCTCGCAGGACTTCGGCAAGCTGCGCCACATCGTCGCCATGCTGACGCCGGGCCTCGTGTTCGCGAGCGATGCACGCTACGCGAAGGCGATCGCCGCCGTCGTGCCTCGCGAGACGCCCGTCGTCCTTACCGAAGGTCGCCTCGACGACCGCGCCGCGACGCCGTTTGCAGCGCTGCTCGCCACCGCGCCGACCGCCGCGGTCGACGCCGCGCACGCCGGCGTCGGCGCCGACACGATCGCCAAGTTCCTCTTCACGTCGGGTTCGACCAAGCTGCCCAAGGGCGTGATCAACACGCAGCGCATGCTGTGCTCGAACCAGCAGATGATCCGTCAGTGCTTTCCAGCGCTCGCCGAGGAGCCGCCGGTGCTGGTCGACTGGCTGCCCTGGAACCACACCTTCGGCGGCAACCACGATGTCGGCATCGTTCTCTACAACGGCGGCACGCTTCACATCGACGACGGCAAGCCGACGCCGGCGCTGATCGGCGAGACGCTGCGCAATCTGCGCGAGATCGCGCCGACGATCTACTTCAACGTGCCGAAGGGCTTCGAGGAGATCGCCAACGCGCTCGAGACCGACCCCGAGCTGCGGCGGACGTTCTTCAGCCGCGTCAGGATGCTCTTCTTCGCCGGCGCCGGCCTCGCGCAGCCGGTCTGGGACAAGCTCGATCGCCTCGCCGAAGAGGAGTGCGGCGAGCGGATCCGGATGCTCACCGGCCTCGGCATGACCGAGACCGCGCCGTTCGCGATCTGCGCCAACGCGCAAGAGGTGAAGTCGGGCCACATCGGCCTGCCCGCGCCCGGCCTCGAGCTGAAACTCGTGCCGAGCGGCGACAAAGAGGAGGTGCGCTACCGTGGGCCGAACGTGACGCCGGGCTATTGGCGCGCGCCCGAGCAGACCGCGGAGCACTTCGACGATGAAGGCTTCTACTGCAGCGGCGACGCCGCCAAGCCGATGGACCCGGCCCGCCCCGGGCTCGGCTTCGTCTTCGACGGCCGTATCGCCGAGGACTTCAAGCTCTCGACCGGAACGTTCGTCTCGGTCGGGCCGTTGCGCGCCAGGATCATCGCTGCCGGCGATCCGCTGGTGCAGGACGTCGTCGTCGCCGGCATCAACCGCGACGACATCGGCATCCTGATCTTTCCGCGCCCTGACGCATGCCGCGCGTTCGCCGGCTTGGCGGCCGATGCACCGCTCGCCGCCGTGCTTGCCGACCGGCGCGTTGCCGAGTTCTTCCAGGGCCTGGTCGACACGCTCTGGACGGCCGGCACCGGCAGCGCGACGCGCATCGCGCGCGCGCTCGTCCTCGTCGTGCCGCCGTCGATCGATCGCGGCGAGATCACCGACAAGGGCTCGATCAACCAGCGCGCGGTGCTCGGCCAGCGCGCCGCCGACGTCGAGCGCCTCTACGCCGACAGCGACGCCGGCGTCCTCCGGCCGCGCCGCGCCTGAGCCCGACGATGCCACGCACGACCCACTACCGCGTCCAGGTCGAGTTCGGCGACTGCGATCCCGCGGGCATCGTCTTCTATCCAAACTTCCAGCGCTGGATCGATGCCGCTTCGCTCTCGTTCTTCATGCAGTGCGGCGTGCCGCCGTGGCGCGAGCTCGTCAAGACGCGAGGCATCGTCGGCACACCGCTGCTCGAGATCGCGACGCGCTTCGTCACCGCCGCGACCTACGCCGAGGAGCTCTCGATCGCGACCCACGTCGCGGAGTGGCGCGCCAAGGTCTTCATTCAGCACCACCGCGTGACGCGCGGCGACACCCTGATCTGCGAAGGACGCGAAACGCGTGCCTTCGTCCGCCGCGACGCCGACGACCCCGGCCGGTTGCGCGCGATGCCGATCCCCGACGACATTCGCGCTCTGTGCGAGTGACGCATCCCTTCCGCACCCCCA
>DASXIP010000108.1:0-11092 GCA_036497875.1 Caldimonas sp. | reverse complement strand
GACCTTCCCGCGACCGCCCCAGGCGCCGTCGGGATCGAACGCCTTGCCGGTCGATCGCTCGCACCAGAGGTCGAGCAGGACGTTGGCGGGCCCGCAGTCGAATCCTGCGATCGCGCCGTCCGGGCCGAGCGACGTCAGGTTGGCGATGCCACCGAGGTTGAGGACCGCGACCGACGCGTCGCCACGGCCGAACATGGCGTGATGGAACGCCGGAACGAGAGGCGCGCCGTGGCCGCCGGCGGCAACGTCGCGGCTGCGAAAGTCGGCGACGACGTCGATTCCGGTTCGCTCGGCCAGCAGCGCGGGCGCGTTCAGCTGCACCGTGTAGCCCGTGTCGTCGAATTCGTGCGGACGATGGCGCACGGTCTGGCCGTGCGAGCCGATGGCGACGATCCGGCTCCGTTCGCACGACGCCGACTCCAGAAGCGACTCGACCACCGCCGCGGCCTCGCGCGCGAGCGCGTTGGCGGCCAGGGCGCCGCGATGGAGCTCGTTCGCACCGGCGATGTTGAGCGCGGCGAATTCGGAGCGCAGCGCGGCCGGAAAGCCGCGGTGGGCATGCGCGAGGACGCGAGCGGCAGGCGGAGCCCCTGGAACCCCGAATTCGATGACGACGCCGTCGATGCCGTCGAGCGACGTGCCCGACATCAAGCAGATGAATGCCTCGGTCATCGCCGCGCCCGCGCCGCCTCGGCCGTGACGTGCCCGCGCCGGGCGCGAATCAAGGCGAGGTCCGTGGCGCTGTGCCTATTCGCCGAGCAACGGCGTGCGCGGCAAGCTCTCGGCGATGCCGAGCTGGCCGCGTACGCTTTGCGCGAGCTGGCCGAACCGGGCCTGTGCCGCCGGCGAGATCGTCGCCGCCTCGGACGCCTGAGCGACCTTCAGCGGATCCTGCTGCAGGCCGTCGATCTTGACCTCGAAGTGCAGGTGCGGTCCGGTCGCCCAGCCCGTCTGCCCCACGGCGCCGATGATCGTGCCTTGCTCGACGTGCTGGCCCTTGACGACGTCGACGCGGCTGAGGTGTGCGTACACCGTCGAGCGCTCGCTGCCGTGCTGGATGTGGATGACATTGCCGTAGCCGTTCTGCCAGCCGGCGAATTCGACGACGCCATCGCCGACCGTTCGCACCGGCGTCCCCGTCGGCGCCCCATAGTCGACGCCGTTGTGCTGCTTCCAGGTGTTGAGGATCGGGTGCATGCGCATCGCGAAGCCCGAGGTCACGCGGGAGAACTCGAGCGGGCTGGCGAGAAACGAGCGCTGCTTGCTCTGGCCGTCGAGGCCGAAGTACGCGCCCTTGGCCTCGCCGTCCTTGAACCACATCGCCGAAAACGTCTGGCCCTTGTTGACGAACTCGGCGGCGAGGACGCGGCCGCTCGCCGGGCCCCAGCTGATCGGCTCGCCGTCGGCGGTCAGCGACTCGTAGACCACCGAGAAGGTCGCGCCGCGCTTTAGCTCATGCCGGAAGTCGATGTCGTTGGCAAAGATCTCGGCGAGCTGCGTTGCGACCGCGTCGGGAATGCCGGCTTCGTCGGTCGCGTTGAACAGCGACGACTGGATCGTTCCACCCGCCATCAGCACCTGGGAGGTGAGCGGCGCAGTCGAGACGTCAGCGACGAGCTTGTCGGCGATCCTCTGGACGCGCAGGCGCGTGAACTGGCTCGGCAGTTTGTCGGCGGACGGCGCGGCGTAGCGCGCCACCAACTCCGCCAGCGTGCCACGCGAGTCGACGCGTACCTGTACGCGCTTGCCGGCGCGGCCCTCGAGCAGCCGTCTTGCGATCGAATCGCTGCGCAGGAAGGCGGCGGCGCGCGCGTCGGCGACGTTCAGCCGGGACAGCAGCGAATCGACCGTGTCGCTCGGGCGAGTGATCTCGCTGCGAAAGAGATCGAGGTCTTGCTCGGCGAGAGCGTCGAGTTGCGCGCGCAGGTCGACGGTGGGAACACTCTCGACGATCGTTCGCTGCGGCAGGTCAGACGCATCGGGGACCTGCGGAGCGATGCCGAACGCGGTCGCGGCAAAGCCCGCCAGCGCCAGCGAAACGGAAGC
Source organism: Caldimonas sp. (assembly GCA_036497875.1). Lineage (GTDB taxonomy): Bacteria > Pseudomonadota > Gammaproteobacteria > Burkholderiales > Burkholderiaceae_C > Schlegelella_A. Next base: position 9,046 of record DASXIP010000108.1, on the reverse strand, counting down.
CGCCAAGGTGCGCGGATAGCGGGAAGTGAAGCTTGCGATGTGCGCCGAGGCGTAATCCCAGGCGACATCCAACGGTGCCGACGATTTCAATTTTTGCGGAGCTGGCTGCTCGGTTCGGCAGTGCGGCCTCGGCGCGCACCTCGGTTGATCGTCGCAAGCGGGGCACCACCTAGAATCGTGGCGCACGTCCGCTCTCGTTGGGCACCATCCCACTGGCTTGTAGGACGCCGGCGCAGTATACCGGCCGTCGGAGGCCCTTTTCCCGTAACAGCCAGTGATGTCCGTCCCTATTCCTCCCGCTCCCGCGTCCGTCCGTTACCCCGTCACAGATTCCGTTCGTCGGGCCCTCGCGCAATCGCTTCGTCGCTGTAGTGAGCTGATCCCGGAGGCCGAGTGGGTGCAGAAGCTGGCGCGCTCGGAGGCGACCGGAATTCCGCTGCGGATCAAGCTCGGGCTCGACCCCACAGCGCCCGACATTCACCTCGGCCACACCGTCGTCCTGAACAAGCTTCGCGAGTTGCAGGATCTGGGCCACACGGTGATCTTTCTCATCGGCGACTTCACATCGATGATCGGCGACCCCTCCGGCCGCAACACGACCAGGCCGCCGCTCACGCGCGAGCAGATCGCCGCAAATGCGAGCACCTACTACGCTCAGGCGAGTCTGGTTCTGGACCCGGCGCGTACCGAGATTCGCTACAACTCGGAATGGAGCGACCCTCTTGGAGCGCGTGGAATGATCGAGCTCGCCGCGCGCTACACCGTGGCGCGAATGATGGAGCGCGACGACTTCAGCCGGCGGTTCAAGGCCGGAACGCCGATCAGCGTCCACGAGTTCCTCTACCCGCTTATGCAGGGCTACGACTCGGTCGCGTTGAAGGCCGACCTCGAGCTCGGCGGGACTGACCAGAAGTTCAACCTCCTGGTCGGACGCGCGCTCCAGGCCGAGTACGGCCAGGAGCCCCAATGCATCATGACGATGCCACTTCTCGAGGGCCTTGACGGCGTGGAGAAGATGTCCAAATCGAAGGGCAACTACGTCGCCATCGCCGACCCGGGAAACGACATGTTCGCCAAATTGATGTCGATCAGCGATGATCTGATGTGGAAATACTTCGATCTGGTCAGCTCTCTCTCCACGACCGAAGTTGCCCGCTGGCGCGCTGAGACTGCCGCCGGCCGGAACCCGCGCGATGCCAAAGTGGCGCTGGCCAAGGACATCACGAGACGCTTTCACGGCGTCGCGGCCGCCGAGGCCGCGGAGGCCGACTTCGACCTGCGCGCCCGCGGCGGCATCCCAGACCAGATCGATGCCGTGACGGTCGACGGCGCCCCGCTCGGCATCGGCGCGGTATTGAAGCAGGCTGGGCTGTCACCCTCGACCAGCGAAGCGATGCGGCTCATCGACGGCGGTGGCGTCCGCATCGACGGTGCCGTCGTCTCTGATCGGGCGCTCAAGCTTCCGGCCGGCACCTTCGTCGTTCAGGTCGGCAAGCGCAGGTTCGCTCGCGTCACCCTGCGCTGAGGACTAGCGCCCGTGCAGGTTACAACGCTGCTGCGCCTGTCCGTCGCGACGGCGGTGGTGACGATCGTCCTGAAGACCGGCGCCTGGTGGGTCACCGGGTCGGTCGGCATGCTGTCGGACGCGATGGAGTCGCTCGTCAACCTCGCCTCGGCGCTCTTCGCGCTGGCGATGGTGACGATCGCCGCACGCCCCGCAGACGAGGGCCATCCGTTCGGCCACACCAAGGCGGAGTACTTCTCCAGCGCGTTCGAGGGCTTGATGATCGCCGCCGCCGCGATCGCGATCGTCTGGTCTGCGGTCGGCCGCTTCCTGCATCCGCAGCCGCTCGAGGGCGTCGGCATCGGCTTGACGCTCACGGTGGCGAGCTCGGTCCTGAATGGCCTCCTCGCGGCGAAGATGCTCGCCGAGTCGCGCCGGCATCGCTCGGTCGCGCTCGAGGCCGACGCCCGCCATCTCTACACCGACGTCTGGACGTCGGCCGGCGTCGTCGTCGGCATTGTCCTGGTCCAGCTCACCAGCTGGCTGTGGCTCGATCCTGTGGTCGCGATCGGAGTCGCGGTCAACATCATCCGCGAGGGGGCGCGCGTCGTCTGGGGCTCCATCGACGGGCTGATGGACAAGGCGCTCGAGCCCGAGGTGCAGGCGCGGATCGACGCGACGCTGGCGCGTTTCGCCGAGAGCTCGGTGCGCTTCGACGACATGGTGACGCGCCGGGCCGGCAGCCGTCGCTTCCTCGACATGCACATGCACGTTCCTGCGGGCTGGACGCTCGGCCGCGCCGCGGCGCTGCGCGGCGAGGTCGAGCAGGCGCTGATGAACGAGGTCGCCGGATTGCGGGCGTCGATCCAGCTGCTGCCGTCGAACGTCGAGCCGCACTTCAACGCCGTCCGGGGATCGCGGTGATCGGCCTCGTGCAGCGTGTCGCCGAGGCGCGTGTCGCGATCGGCACAAGCATCGTCGGCGCGATCGGACGCGGCGCGTTGCTCTTCGTCTGTGCCGAGCCCGGCGACAGCGCTGCCGTCGCCGACCGGCTCGTCGCCAAGGTGCTCGCGCTGCGCATCTTTGCCGACGCAGCAGGCAAGATGAACCTCGACCTCGGTGCAGTCGCCGGCGGCTTGCTCGTCGTCAGCCAGTTCACCCTGGCCGCCGACACCTCGCGCGGCAACCGTCCGGGCTTCTCCGGCGCCGCCGACGCCGAGAGCGGCCGTGCGCTCTACGAACGCGTCGTCGCCACCGCACGCCGGCTGCATGCCGGCGACGTCGCGTGCGGCGAGTTCGGTGCCGACATGCAGGTCGCGCTCGTCAACGACGGCCCGGTAACGATCCCGATCACGCTGCGCGGCTGATGCCGCTGCGCGGGTCCTGGTCGCATCCCGTGGCCGGCGGGCTAGCGGCCCATGCGACGCTGGTAGTTCGCCAGCCAGCGGTCGTTCAGGGTCGGGTTCGTCTCGCGCGAGTCCGGCGCCGTCATGCTGACCTGCAGGTTGCCGCCGGACTGCGGCTGGACGAGGATCGTCACCGCCGCGCCGGCCTTGGTACCGATGATTCGGCCGTTCGCCCGGTCTGCCGATGTCACCTGGATGCCGGAATCCGCGGCGGCGCCGAGTGCTGCGTCCCACGAGCGATCGAAGCTGGCCGGGACCATGACGGTCTGCGGCTCGGCGTACGGGTAGGCGACGCAACTCGCCACGCCGATGCAGACGAGGCCTGCGGCAATCCATTGAAACAGGCGCGTCATGCTCGGGTCTCCGTGAGATGCGTGCATCCGGGGCATGCGGGGCATGGTACGGCGTTCGGTCGGGTCGGGCCAGCGTCGCTGCGCCGCGCCGGCGCGCACCGTCAATGCGGCGAGCGCCGGTCCTCGATCAACTTGCCGTCGGTGGCGAGGCTGCCCGGTGCGACGACAGTGACCGCGCCACGCAGCTTCGTTACCTCGCGAATCGTCTGCGTGACGCGCTCGCCGAGCCCCTCGGCGGCGGCGGCCGTCTCGATGTGCAGCGTCATGCGGTCGTCCGCCATCGCGCCGTCAACAACGAGGCGAGCGCGAACGATCTCCGGATGTCTGCGGACGATCTCGCCGACCTGCGACGGATGAACGAACATCCCGCGCACCTTGGTCGACTGGTCGGCACGACCGAGCCAGCCGCGGATGCGGCGGTTCGTCCGCCCGGAGGGGCACGTTCCGGCCAACGTCGCCGAGAGATCGCCCGTGGCATAGCGGACGAGCGGATAGTCGGGGTTGAGCGTCGTCACCACCAGCTCGCCGATTTCGCCGTCGGCGACCGGTTCGCCGCTGCCGGGAGCGACGATCTCGACGACGACGCCTTCGTCGACGACGAGACCTTCCCGCGCTGCAGTCTCGTACGCAACGAGGCCGAGGTCGGCGGTGCCGTAGCTCTGGAACGCGGCGATGCCGCGCTGGCCGAGCCAATCGCAAAGCGCCGCCGGGACCGCTTCGCCGCTCAGCGATGCCCTGGCCAGCGAAGGCAACGCGATTCCCGACTCGTCGGCCTTTTCGAGCAGCAGGCGAAGAAAGCTCGGCGTGCCGGCGTATCCGCGCGGTGCGAGGATGGCCATCGCCTGCAGCTGCAGCTCGGTCTGGCCGGTGCCACCGGGAAAGACCGTGCAGCCGATCGCGTGCGCGCCGGTTTCCATCATCGATCCGGCAGGAGTGAGGTGATAGCTGAAGCTGTTGTGGATGAGGTCGCCGGCGCGAAAGCCGGCGGCGAACAACGCCCGCGCCATCCGCCAGTAGTCGGCGCGCGCGGTCTCGGGCTCGCGGATCGGGCCGGGCGAAACGAAGACACGCAGGGCCCGCTCCTCGGCCGCGCGCGACGCGCCCCAGCCAACCGTCGCGAAGCCGCCGAATGCGTCGGGCGCACCCGCCGCGTTCTGCACCGCGAGCAGATCGCTCTTCCTCAACACGGGCAAGGCGGCGAGCGCGGCGCGCGAGGTCACGAGCTTCGCGTCGATCCCGCGCAGCCGCGCCGCGATTGCCGGCGCGCGCGCCATCGCGTGCGCGATCTGCGCCGGCAACGCGCGGGCGAGCGCTGCCTCGCGCTCGTCGGTCGTGCGCGTCTCGAGCGCATCGTAATGCTCGTGCGGTGCGTGGTCGATCGAGGCCATGGCTGCGACGCTAGTCGTCGTCGAAGCGACGTGCGCGCAGCTTCGCTTCATCGACGAGCTTGCGCTGCTCGGCCGGCGTCGCGAGCGGGAAGCGATCGAAGCCGGAGCCGCCCGCCTTCTTCAGATCGGCGTGCAGGACTCCGCCTTCGTCGTGGAAATGGATGAAGGCGTCACGGCGGGCGTAGAAGATCCCGGGCTGCGTTTCCTTCAAGCCCTTGATCTCGCGCAGCTGGCGCAGCAGCGGCAGCAGGGAGCGCAGCGCTTCGGCATCGGCCCGGGCCATGGCGGCGTGTCTCCGATCGGGTGCTAGGCGAGCCAGCGCTTGCGGCGCTTGTAGCTCTTCACAGCACGATAGCTCTTGCGCTCGGCGTCGGCTCCGGCACCGCCGGTGCCGAGATAGAACTCGCGAACGTCCTCGTTCTCGCGCAACATCGCCGCCGGTCCGTCGAGGACGACGCGGCCGCTCTCGAGGATGTAGCCGTAGTCGGCGTAGCGCAGCGCCATGTTGGTGTTCTGCTCGGCGATCAGGAAGGTGACGCGTTCCTTCTCGTTCAGGTCCTTCACGATCTCGAACACCTCGGCGACGATCTGCGGCGCGAGGCCCATCGAGGGCTCGTCGAGCAGCACCATCGTCGGGTTGGCCATCAGGGCGCGGCCGATGGCGCACATCTGCTGCTCTCCGCCCGACGTGAACGCGGCCTGCGTCGCCCGCCGCTCCTTCAGGCGGGGGAAGTAGCGATACACCTTCTCCAGCGTTGCCGCGACGGCCGCCTTGCCGTCGCGCCGCGTGTAGGCGCCGGTCAGGAGGTTGTCTTCGATCGTCAGGTGCGCGAAGCAGTGTCGCCCTTCCATCACCTGGACGACGCCGCGGTTCACCATCTCGGACGTGCTGAGGCGTTCGATGCGTTCGCCGCGCAGCTCGATCGCGCCCTTGGTCACTTCGCCGCGTTCGCCGCGCAGCAAGTTGCTGATGGCGCGCAGCGTGGTCGTCTTGCCGGCGCCGTTGCCGCCGAGCAGCGCGACGACCTTGCCCTCGGGAACCTTGAGCGAGACCCCCTTCAGCACCAGAATGACATGGTTGTAGATCACCTCGATGCCGTTGACGTCAAGGAGCGCCGGCGCCTGCGCAGCAACGAGCGCGGGTCCCGACCGGGTCGGGCCCGGCGCATCGTGTGCCGCTCCCTGGATCACGTCTGGCAATCGGCGGGCGTGCGTCGCTCGATCTTCTTCTCGTGCGCGTACTTGTCGGCAGAAGTCTTCACCATCGGCTTGATGATCGACTCGTCGGCCTGGTACCAGTCGGAGGTGAAGTTCCACTTCGTGCCGTCCCAGGTCTGGATCCGTGCCCATGCCGAGCCCATGTGGTCGGCACATGACGTCGACACCGGCCGCATGACCTTGGCAAAGCCGAGCCCGTCGAGCTTCTTCTGGTCGAGGGCGAGGTTCTCGAAGCCCCAGCGGACCTGCTCGCCGGTCATGACCTTGCCCTTGCCGTAGCGCTCCTGCGCGCGCCTGACGCCTTCGACGCCGAGCATCGCCGCGATCACGCCGCGCATGTAGAGCACCTGGCCGACCTGTTCGCGCGGGCCGGTTCCCTGGCCCTTGTCGTACAGCTTGGCGAGGATCTCCTTGGTGACCGCCGCGTCGGGCTCGGCACCGTGCTGCATCGCCAGAGCGTGGTAGCCCTTGGCACCGTCACCGACGTCCTTGACGTCGGGCTCGGCGCCTGCCCACCAGACCCCGTACATCTTGTCGCGCGGGTAGCCGGTTGCGACCGCTTCTTTCAGCGCGGTGGAGTTCATCACGCCCCAGCCCCAGAGAAAGATGTAGTCGGGCCGGCTTTGCCGGATCTGCAGCCAGGTCGACTTCTGCTCGACGCCAGGGGACGTCACCGGCAGCAGCTGCAGCTCGAAACCGTACATCTTCGACAGCTCCTGCAGCATTGGGATCGGTTCCTTGCCGTACGGGCTGTCGTGGTAGACGAGGGCGATCTTCTTGCCCTTGAGCTTGTCGAAGCCGCCATCGATCTTGGCGAGGTGCTCGACCAGGATGTCGGCGGCGACCCAGTAGGTGCCCAGCAACGGGAAGTTCCATTTGAAGACGTTGCCGTCGGCGCTGTCGGCACGTCCGTAGCCGGACGTGATGAGCGGGATCTTGTCGCCGGGTGCCTTCTCCGTGAGAGCGAACGTGATTCCGGTGGAGAGCGGCTGGAACACCGTCGCGCCGCCGTTCTTGCCCTTCAAGCGCTCGTAGCACTCGACACCCTTGTCGGTCGCGTAGCCGGTCTCGCATTCTTCGTAGCTGACTTTCACCCCGTTGATGCCGCCGCGGGCGTTGACGAGCTTCAGGTAGTCGACGTAGCCGTCGGCGAAGGGCACGCCGTTCGGCGAATAGGCGCCCGTCCGGTAGACGAGCACCGGGAAGAACTGCTCCTTGTCGGATTGAGCGCCGGCCGATGCCGGGGCGAGAGCAGCGGCGGCTGCCGCCGCGGCGAGGGCCGCCGCAAGGCTCAGGGTTCGCAAGGTCATGTTTGTCTCCATGGGTGGTGAGAGTGCACTGGCGGTTTCAGCGCTGGTTGGAATCGGACGGCCGTCTTCGGTTCAATGCGGGAACGGCCACAGCCGCAGCTTCTCCTTGCCGATCGACCACAGGCGGGCGAGCCCGTGCGGCTCGACGATCAGGAAGAGAACGATGAGCGAACCGAAGATCATGGACGTCAGGTGCGACGCGAGCGCTGTGTCGATCGGAACGCCGAACCACATCGGTACGTTATCAAGGATGATCGGCAGGGCGACGATGAAGGCGGCGCCGAAGAAGCTGCCCATGATCGAGCCGAGGCCGCCGATGATGATCATGAAGAGAAGCTGGAACGAGCGGTCGATGTTGAACGCCGCCGGCTCCCACGAGCCGAGGTGGACGAAGCCCCAAAGCGCCCCGGCGACGCCGACGATGAAGCTCGAGACCGCGAACGCCGTCAGCTTGGCGTAGACCGGTCGGATGCCGATCACCTCGGCGGCGACATCCATGTCGCGGATCGCCATCCACTCGCGCCCGATGTGGCCGCGGACGAGGTTCTTCGCGAGCAGCGCGAAGACGGCGAGAAAGGCGAGGCAGAAGAGGTATTTCTGCGCCGGCGTCTCGATGGCGAAGCCGAGCACTTGCAGGCCGGCGACGCTGACCGAGCCGGACGACGAGTCGTTGGTCAGCCACTTGATGCGCAGGAACGCCCAGTCGAGGAAGAACTGCGCCGCCAGCGTCGCCACCGCGAGGTAGAGGCCGCGGATGCGCAGGCTCGGGATGCCGAACAGCACGCCAACCAGCGTCGCGAAGAAGCCGCCAAGGAGCAGGGCGACGATCAGCGGCATTCCCGGGACGCGGACGATCAGGTTGTAGGCGGCGTAGGCGCCGACCGCCATGAAGCCGCCGGTGCCGAGCGAGATCTGGCCGCAGTAGCCGACCAGGATGTTGAGCCCGAGCGCAGCGAGCGAGAGGATGAGGAAGGGAATCAGGACAGCGCGCAGCAGGTACTCCGACGCCAGCCACGGCACTGCGACCGCGGCCAGGGTGAGGAGGACGGCGACGGCGATCCGGTCCTGCAGGATCGGGAAGACCTGCTGGTCGCTGCGGTAGCTCGTCTTGAATTGGCCGTTCTCGCGATAGAGCATGGCGAAGTCCTGCTCAGACGCGGTCGATGATCTTCTCGCCGAACAGGCCTTGCGGCCGGACCAGCAGGAAGGCGAGGGCGAGGACGTAGGCGAACCAGATCTCGATGCCGCCGCCGAGCAGCGGCCCGATGTAGATCTCCGAGAGCTTCTCGCCGACGCCGATGATCAGCCCGCCGATGATCGCGCCGGGAACCGACGTCAGGCCGCCGAGGATGACGACCGGCAACGCCTTCAGCGCCACGAGCGAGAGCGAGAACTGGACGCCGAGCTTTGAACCCCAGATGACGCCGGCGACGAGCGCGACGAAGCCGGCGACGCTCCAGACGACGATCCAGATGCGGCCGAGCGGGATGCCGATCGACTGCGCCGCCTGGTGGTCGTCGGCGACGGCGCGCAGGGCGCGGCCGGTCGAGGTCTTCTGGAAGAAGAGCGCAAGCACGGCAACGAGTGCGGCGGCGACGAGGGCGGCGTAGAGGTCCTCCTGGCTGATCAGGAGGCCGCCCGGGAAGACGCCGTCGAGGATGAACGTCGGGTCCTTCGGCATGCCGACGTCGAGCTTGTAGATGTCGTTGCCGAACACCGCCTGGCCGAAGCCCTCGAGGAAATAGGAGATGCCGAGCGTCGCCATGAGGAGCGTGATGCCCTCCTGGTTGACGAGCTTGCCGAGAACGAGGCGCTCGACGATCCAGGCGAGCGCGACCATGATCGCCATCGCGATCACGAACGCGAG
>DASXIP010000107.1:0-3158 GCA_036497875.1 Caldimonas sp. | reverse complement strand
CACCACGAGCGACATCGGGCGCGTCTCACCATCGCGGCGCGCGGCGTCGTAGTGCTCGACGCCACCGCCGAACTCGGTGCGCACAGGGCGCGCCGGAACGCCGGCGGCAGCGGGGCCGTCGAGCGCCCACACCAATCCGGCAGCGACGTGCGCAGCGCGCAATTCGCCTTGCGGTGCGCTCGTCAGGCCGCCTTCGATCGAGATGCCGAGATCGGGCGACAGCCGGATCACCCCGTACAGCGACCCCTTGACAAGCAGGCCGCCTCCTGTCGGCACGCCGCCGCCGCCGCCCATTCCCGCGGCGACCCGGGCGCCGGCGGTCAGGCCGTTGTGGATCAGCTCGGTCTCGGCGCCGATCGTGCCGAGGAATTCGGCGTAGCCGGCGACGGTGCTCTGCGCCGCACCGTTGGCCTCGACGCCCCAGTAGCCGCTGCTGCCGATTGCCTGCTCGGCGCGGACGCCGATCAGTCCGATCGTGGGCGGCTCGGCGCGGCCGTCGAGCAGTGTCGACCCGGAGCGGGTGCGGTAGGCGCCGGCGACGATCTGGATGCGGTCGAAGCCGATGCCGCTGCGACCGCTCGCCCGCGCCGGCGCGTCGAGGCGATCGGCACGCGTCGATCGGAATTCGTCGCTGAGGTTGAAGACGAGTCCCCACTGCGTGCTCGAGATCTGGCCATTCGGGAACTTGACGTGCGACAGCGACAGGCCGAACGCGGTCGCGCCGAACTCTGCGAGCAGGTCGACGTGCGGGCGAAGCATCAGGCCGCCGCCCTGCGGCGCTGCCGCGCCGCCGCCGCCGCCTGCATACATGCCGACCTCGACGCCGAACGGGCCGACGACGCGCTGCCGCCACGCCGCCTCGCCGCCGATCGTGAAGAAGCCGCCGCGGTTGCCAGTGATGGCCCCGTACACCGCCGGCCCGAGCGAGATGCCATGGGCGCGCGAGACGTCGACCAGATAGCTCGTGCCGAGCATGCCGACACTCTCGTCGCCCGGGAACTTGACCTTTTCGAACGTGATGCGGGCGTGCGCCGAAGCCACCTCGGTGGCACCGCCGTCACCATCGGCGGCGAGCGCGGGAGCCGACCACGACGCGACGACTGCGGCCGCCAACGTGGCGAGCGCGCATCGGCGGCCGATTGCCGCTGGCCCGAGCGACGGGCCGCTCACCGTCTGTGGTCTCGACTCAAGCGGCGTTGGCTTCCAACCAGTCGACGGCGACATGCGCGAGCGCCCGCACGCCGAGCGGCAGCCCCGCCTCGTCGATGAAGAAGAGCGGCGAATGGTTCGGCGCCGCGGTCTTGATGTCCTGCGCGGGCGGCGTGATGCCGACGAAGAAGAAGAATCCGGGAACGACATGCTGATAGAAGGAGAAGTCCTCGGAGCCCGTGACCTTGGGCATGGGGATGACGTGCTCGGCACCGGCGACGCGCTCGAGCGTCGGCCGCATCGCCTCGGTGAGCTCGGCGTCGTTGATCGTGACCGGATAGTTCTTGACGATGCAGACCTCGCAGCCGGCGCGTGCCGCAAGCGCGATGTGCTCGGCGGTTTCCTTGACGCGCGCGTGGATGTCGTCGCGTATGGTCTCGTCGAAGCTGCGAATCGTTCCGCGCATCTCGACCGTATCCGGGATGATGTTTTCGCGCACGCCGCCCTTGATGACGCCGACGGTCACGACAGCGGGCTCGTGCGTGAGATCGACCTGGCGGCTGATGATCGTCTGCAGGCCGAGCACGACCTGCGCCGCGGTGACGATCGGGTCGACGCCGCGCCACGGCATCGCACCGTGCGTCTGGCGGCCGCGGACGGTGATGCGAAATCTGTCGGCGCTCGCCATCGCCGGGCCGGCGCGGCAGCCGATGATGCCGCTCTTCAGCATCGACGTGACGTGGAGGCCGAAGATCGCTCCGGGCGCCGGGTTCTCGAGCGCGCCTTCCTTGATCATCAGGCGCGCGCCGCCTTCCTCGCCCGCGGGCGGCATCTCCTCGGCGGGCTGGAAGATGAACTTGACCGAGCCGGCGAGCTCGGCGCGCAGCCCGGCCAGCACCGAGGCGACAGTCATCAGGATGGCGACGTGCGCGTCGTGACCGCAGGCGTGCATGACGCCCACCGGCTCGCCGTTCCACACCGTCCGCTCCTTCGACGCGAACGGGACGTCGACGCGCTCTTCGACCGGCAGGGCGTCCATGTCGGCGCGCAGCGCGACGATCGGCCCGGGCCGCGCGCCGCGGAGCAGCCCGACGACGCCGGTGACGCCGACCTCGGTGCGGACCTCGTCGAACTCGAGCGCGCGCAAATGCGCGGCAACGATCGCCGCGGTACGGACCTCGCGGTTGCCGAGCTCGGGGTGCTGGTGCAGGTCGCGCCGCCAGGCGATCAGCTTGGGACCGGCGGCGGCGACGGCGGCATCGATGCGGGCGGCGAGGCGGGGGCTGGAGTTGGGGGTGGCGGCCACGGAAGCTCCTCGGGTGGAGACGCCATTGTGTCCGGCCACACGGCCTCGGTGCGACCCGGCCGGCGAGCCGGAGACGGTCCGGTCGGCCGAGAGCAGCGTGGCCAGCATTGACCCAGCGATTCCGGGCCCGTGGCCGAGACGACGAATTCGAGCATTCGATCGTTGGCGCTGTAGCGGCGCAGCGCGATCCGCGCCTGGCCGACCTCGGTGTAGCGGATCGGGTTGATGACCAGGTGAGGATCTGATCGATGCGTGCTCCATCGGCGAGCACGAATACGGTCCGAAGGGACCTCGACGACGATGAGCTCGAGCTGCTTGTCGCGCGCGAGGCCGAGCGCGGACGGGCAGGGCAGAAGAGGGTCGCAAGCGAAGGCTCGGTGACGGCGCACGTCGCGTCGACCTGCGAGTCTGTGCACGATGGCCGCGAGCGCTCCAGCGCGCCCGTCATCGGCTCTTCGAAAGATCTGACAATGCACCGCAACTTCACCCGAGATCCCCGCCATGGCAGTCAATCTCGCACCCCCCGACGCGGCAACGCTGCGTCCCGTCGCCGGAATTTCGCTCGGCGTCGCGATGGCCGGAGTGCGCAAGGCGAACCGGCGCGACGTGCTCGTCGTTCGGGTCGATCCTGGCGCCGCGGTCGCCGGTGTGTTTACGTCGAATCGGTTCTGCGCCGCGCCGGTGCAGCTGTGCCGAGAGCACC
>DASXIP010000106.1:0-6492 GCA_036497875.1 Caldimonas sp. | reverse complement strand
CGCAGCGCGACCTTGCGCGCGGTGGCCTCGTCCATCTCGCGCGTGAGCGCAGCGAACGGACCGATGATCTTGGTCGGCCCCAGCATCACGAAGAACGCGGTGAAGATTCCGCCCAGCGTGAGGGCTGGCATCAGCTCCGCGGTGGTCGCTTGCATCGGGCGCCCTCCTTCACGTCAGGTCGCTGGAAGCCGCTCCCCCAAGGTGGCCTCTCGGGCCGGCCTTGATCGTGTTCGGCAGCTCGCTGCGCGACGCGTGTGTTTTCGGCTCAGGTCCGGGCCTGCGCTACCCGACCCCGAGCCGGGCGAGTATCGGCGAGCGTCGACGCCGGTGCGATCGACCCTTCAAAAACCATGCCGGCAGTTTGGTGAGTCCATGGCGGCACTCAGGTCGTCGGCGAGCCGCCGAGCTTGTCGCCGAGCCGTTCGCGCAGGCGTGCCACGATGTCGGCGACGATCTTCATCGTCTGCTCCTGCCCGAGCGCGACCACGGTCCGCTCGCGCACCGAGTAGTGCATCATCAGCAGCGCTCGCATCTTGTCGAACGCCGCTTTGTTCTGCGTTCCGCAGACGCTGCTGTCGTTCTGCAGCACGCGCTCGATCACCCCGGGGTCGAGCAAACGCACCCTGCACGTCAGCGCGTGCTGCGCGATCTGACGGTCGATTTCGTCCATGTGCTTGTACCAGCGATGTGTCCTGATGTTCCCGGCCATGCTGCTCTCTCCCATCGCGTCGAGGCGCCGCGCCTCGCTGCGCCGCCAAGACTTCATGCCATGACGTATTTGCCGTCGCCCGCGCCGCGACGCTTCCGATCAGCCTCCGAGCGCGATCACGATGATCTCGATCACGCTTCCGAGCAGCGCGACCACCAACCCTGCGCGCCACGGCGAGATCCCTCCGTAGCGCCCCCATTGGTGGCCGCACCTGTACATCAGCGCGATCGCGATCGCTGCCGACAGGCGCTTGGCGAACTGCAGGTCGGAGATGAAGATGAACGGCAGCACGACCGGAAAGGTCGATGCGAACACCAGCAGGAAGACCGCCAACGCGCCCTTGAAATCGGCGGCCTTCAGCGACGTCGGGGCCGCTTGCGGCAGCGGCTGCTCGAGCGCCCAGCGCCGGACGCGCTCGAGCGCAGGCGGGTCGAGCGCGGCAGCCAGCGGCCCGATCGCGTCGACGATGAGCCGCTGCCCGACTTCCGGCGTTGCCGCGCGGACCTCGCGCTCGATAGTGGCCTCGCGGGCGCGGCCGACGAGGTTGCGCATCACGTACATGACGGCGTCGACAAGGCCCCACGCGGTGTTGCAGCCGATCGCGGCGATGAGCATCGTCCTGACGTCGTCGCGCCCGGAAGTCGCCACGGCCAGCGTTCCGGTGAACGTGAGCACCATCAGGAGGCCGAACAGGACTTCGGAATTGCGATCGATGGGATCGAGGACTCGGCCGGTCGAGGCGGCGGCTGCGGCCGCGCCGGCCGATGTCCCAAGGTCGATGCGGCTGTCCTGCATGGTGGCTCCTTCAGCCCGGGAACTGCGCGAGGTCGAGCTCGACGTGAATGACGCCACCGTCCTCGCGATGCGTCGTCATCGGCAGGCCGCTGCGCTGGAACACCTTGAGCATCGCTGCGTTGCCGGCGAGCACTTCGGCGATGAAGCGGGCGACGCCGTGCCGGCGCGCGATGCTGGCGAGCGCCGCCAGCAGCCGGCCACCCAGCCCCTGGCCCTGATAGTCCTCGGCGATCGTGAAGGCGACCTCGGCGGCGTGGCTGCCCTCTTCGACACCGACGTAGGTAGAGCTGCCGATGATGACTTCGCCGGCGCTGCTGCTCACGGTTACAACCAGGCCGGCGAGGTGCACGAAATCGATCTCCGCGATGCGGTCGAGCGCCCGCTCGGGAAGCTCGTTGCGAAGGCCGAAGAACCGGGTGTAAATCGACTTCTGACCGAGGTGTGCGAACGCCGACTCGAGCCGACCACGGTCGTCCGGACGCATCACGCGGATCGTCGCCGGCGCGCCGTTGCGCAGGGCGATCGCCTCGACGTAGTCGTCGTCGCCCGGCGAACGGGTCATGATGCCGACCTCTCATCGCGGACGATTCGCGCGATCGACATGTTCGCCTCGATCGGCCCGAAGTGCGCCTCGAGCCCTGCTCTGCGCAAGCTCTCGCGCACGGGTCCGCGCGCGGCGGCGAGCCGCAGGCGAATGCCGCGTGCGCCGAGCTGCTTGTGAAGGTGCACGAGCATCTCGGCGCCGGCAAGGTCGACTGCTGCCACGGTCGAAAGACTCCAGATCGCGAGCTTGGCGCCGGGCGCCTCCTGATCGAGCAGCTCGATGAACCGGTCGTGCAGGAACTCGGCGTTGAAGTACAGGATCGCCGAGTCGGCGCGAAAGGCGAACACCCCTGGGTCGCGTTCGTTCTCGGGGTTGGGTTCGACGTCGCCATAGATGTCGGCACCCGGGACGCGGCCGAGGACCGCGACGTGCGGCTGCGACGCGCGACGCAGCAGCAGCACGAGGGAGATCACGGCGCCGATCAGAACGCCGCGCAACAGTCCCGAGCCGAGCACGCCGGCGAGCGCCGCCGCGGCGATCGCGAACTCGCCGCGGTCGAACCGCCATAGCCGCTTCAGCTCTTCGAGCTTGAACAGGCCGGCGACCGCCACCAGGACGACCGCGGCCAGCACCGGCTGGGGCAGATTTCGCAGCGACCCGGAGAAGAACAGCACGACGGCGACGATGATCAGCGATGCGATCAGGCCCGACAGCGGCGAGCGCGCTCCTGCACTCTCGTTGACCAGCGACTGCGACATGCCGCCGCTGACCGCAAAGCCGTGGCCTAGCCCGGCGCCGAGATTGGCCGCGGCGATGGCGAGGAATTCCTGATTCGGCTCGAGCCGATAGCCGTGCTTCAGCGAGAACATGCGGCCGATCGCGATGGTCTCGACCGCGGCAAGGAGAAAGCACGCCATCGCCAATGGCAGCAGCTCGTTGAGGTCGCTCCACTGCACTGCGGGAAGCGCGATCGACGGCAGGCCCTGGGGAACCTCGCCGAGCAGCTTGACGCCGGAGGCGCCGGCGTCCATGAGCGCCGCCGCGACGATGCCGCCGATGACGACGAGCAGCGTCACCGGCCGGTTCTTGAGGAAGATTCTGCCGAGCACCAGCACCGCCAGTGCGACTGCGCCCATCGTGAGCGCCGTCGAATTGGTCTGGCCGAGGTGCTCGAAGAAATCGGCCACGCGCTCCGAGAAGCTGCCGTGGCCGCCGGCAAAGCCGAACAGCTTGGGCAGCTGCGTGCTCGCGACGAACAGGGCGACGCCGCTCTTGAAGCCGATCATCACCGTTTCGGAGATGAAGGACACGATCACACCGGCGCGCAAAAGCCAGGCCGCGAGCGCGATCGCGGCGACGAGCAGCGCGGTCGCTGCCGCGAGCGCACCGAAGCGCGTCGCATCCCCCGCAGCGATCGTGCCGAGCGACGAGCCGAGCAGCACCGAGATCGCCGACGTCACTGTAACGGTGGTGTGCCTGGAGCTGCAGAAGAGCCAGAAGAGGAGGCCCGAGAACAGGCAGGCGTAGAGGCCGGCCTGCGGCGGCAGGTTGGCCAGCGACGCGTCGCCGAGCCCGGCGGGCAGCAGGTAGGCGGCCAGCGTGATTCCGGCAAGCGCGTCGCCGCGCAGTGTCGATCCGTTCAGCGCCCTCAGCCAGCCGAGTGCCGGCACCATCCGTGTCGGCGACCAGAAACTCAACTCGGCGGCGCCGGCCGACATCAGTAGACCCCGGGAACGACCTTGTATGGGTAGTCGGGTTCCCGGTAACCGCCGCGGTCCTGCCGCTTCGGAAGCTGTGGGCGAGGGCGCTTCAACTCTTCGTAGGGAACCTGCGTCAGCAGGTGATGGATGATGTTGAGCCGGACCTTCCTCTTGTCGTTCGACGGGGCCACGAACCAGGGTGCGTCGGCGCTGTCGGTCGCGGCGAACATCGCATCGCGGGCCCGCGAGTAGTCGTACCAGCGGCTGTACGACTTGAGGTCCATGGGCGTGAGCTTCCAGGTCTTGCGCCCATCCTCGAAGCGCGACTGCAGGCGCCGCGTCTGCTCCTCGGGACTGACTTCGAGCCAGTACTTGAGCAGGATGACGCCCGAGTCGACGATCATCCGCTCGACCGGCGGCACAAGGTTCAGGAAGTGCTCGGTCTGCTCGGGCGTGCAGAAGCCCATGACGCGCTCGACGCCGGCGCGGTTGTACCAGCTGCGATCGAAGATCACGACCTCGCCCGCGGCCGGCAGGTGCGGAAGGTAGCGCTGGATGTACATCTGCGATTTCTGGCGCTCGGTCGGCGCCGGCAGCGCGATGACACGGAACACGCGTGGGCTGACGCGCTCGGTGATCGCCTTGATCGTGCCGCCCTTGCCGGCGCCGTCGCGCCCTTCGAAGACGATGCAGACCTTGAGGCCCTTGTGGAGCACCCACGCCTGCAACTTGACGAGCTCGACATGGAGCTTCCGGAGCGCCTTTTCGTACTCCTTGCCGCTCAAGCCATCGGATGCCTGCGCCTCAGCCTTCTTGACTTGCTTCGCCTTCGTCATCCGACTGCTCCGGTGCGTGTTGCCCTCCACAGGGAGTCGATCCGGTGTGGCGCTGGCTACCCTAGCGACCCGTCCCGGGGGAAGCCATTGGACCTTGGTCTCATTCCTCCGCCGTGCCGAGTCGCGCAACATCGGAGTCCTCCACTCCCCTGCAATGCATCCATGGCGCCAAGCGAGCAGCGGCCGTCGGGGCGTCTGAGAAGCCGGGCCGTAAAGTCGATCGCGGCCGGACTGGCTGCCCTGGCGTTGACGCTGACGACGGGGTGCGCCAGTCTTCCACCGTTGCAGAACCGAACCGTGACGTTCGCCGTCGAGCCAACGGCCGCGACCCGCCTCGGGCGCGGGTTGACGCCCTTGACGGAGCAGCACCCGGGCAAGACCGGCGTGCTCGAGCTCGGTGACGGCCGCCTGGCGTTCGCGATGCGCGTGTTGCTAGCCCGGGAGGCGACGCAGTCGATTGACATCCAGACCTACATCTGGCGCGGCGATGCGACCGGAACGATGATGTTCGAAGAGGTGCTGCGCGCCGCCGAGCGAGGCGTTCGCGTGCGGCTGCTGCTCGACGACATGAACACGAGCGGGCTCGATCCGACTCTCGCCCTGCTCGCGTCGAACCCCAACCTGGAGCTGAGGCTCTACAACCCGTTTGTCGGCCGCGGTGCGCGCGGGCTCGGCCTCCTGGCCGATTTCGATCGCCTGAACCACCGCATGCACAACAAGTCCTTCACGGTCGACAACCAGGTGACGGTGGTCGGCGGCCGCAACATCGCCGACGAGTATTTCGAAGCTGGCCAGGAATCCCGCCTGGTCGACCTCGACGTCGCGGCCATCGGCCAGGCGGTGCCAAACGTGTCGGCGCAGTTCGATCTCTACTGGAACAGCGCGTCGGCGTATCCCACGGAACTCCTCCTTGGTGGCGTGCAAGCCGAGCCGCGTGCAGCGCTCGCGCAGCGCGCCGAGGCGGTGCAGCGAAGTCCGGGCGGGGTCGCCTACGCGGCGGCGGTCGCGAGCACGGAGGAGGTCGAGCGCTTGCGCGCAGGAACTCTGAAGCTGGAATGGGCCGATGCCCAGGTCGTCCACGACGACCCGGCCAAGACTCTGAATCGGGACAACGAGTCCGAGTTGCTGATGCTGCCGCAACTGCTGGCGGCGTTCGGCCAGCCGACGACATCGCTCGACCTCGTCTCGGCCTATTTCGTTCCCGGCGACGGCGGCACCGAAGCGCTGGCGGCGCTTGCCCAGCGTGGAGTGAGAGTGCGCGTCGTGACCAACTCGCTCGCCGCGACCGACGTGGCGTCGGTGCACGCGGGCTATGCCAAGCGCCGCGGCCCGCTGCTGCGTGCCGGCGTCGAGCTGTACGAGCTCAAGCCTCAAGCGACGTCCGTTCAGCGCCATGCCGTGGAGTTTGGCGACTCTTCCAAGGCGGGCTTGCACGCCAAGACGTACGCGGTCGACCAGCGCGCCGTCTACGTCGGCTCGTTCAATCTCGACCCGCGCTCGGCCAGGCTTAACACCGAGATGGGGCTGCTGATCGAGAGCAGCGTGCTGGCGAAGAAACTCGCTGCCACCGTCGACGCTGCCTACCCCACAGTCGCCTATCGCGTGATGCTCGCGGCGGACGGAAGTCTGCGCTGGTCCGACGGCACCGGCAAGGTGTACGACGTCGATCCCGAGACCGGATGGTGGCGGCGCGCCGTGGTGGAGATCGGCTCCTGGCTGCCGATCGAGTGGTTGCTGTGAGCCCATGAACGGTCGCTGGATCGGCGTCGTGCTCGGAACGCTGCTGGTGCTGCTGGCGGCGCCGGCCGCTGCCGCCGAAGCGGCGGCTGTGGCAACGCCCAAGGTGGCCGACTCCGCCCAGGCCGACGAGCCGGCGACCCTGCGCGTCCTCAACCGCGATGTCGTGAC
>DASXIP010000105.1:0-6536 GCA_036497875.1 Caldimonas sp. | reverse complement strand
CGCCTGAGCTCGATGTCGTCCTCGGGCGAGACGACGATCTCGGCGTGGGTGTCGATGCCTTCGTCGCGCCGCCTGAACTCGGCGCGACCGACCGAGAAGATCGCCTCGTAGCGGGTGGCGCGCTTCCTGGTCGGCTGATACGCGGTCGACCACAAGGCGCCGCTTGCAAGGTCGCGCAGGTAGCAGAAGCTGCCCATCGCGTCGACGGTGCCGTCCTCGTGCCAGCGCGATACCGCGAAGTCCTTCCAGCGGCTGTAGCTGCCGCCGGCGTCGGTGACCATGACGTGGTAGCGGCCGTTCGAGAGCAGCTGCACTTCCGCGCTCGGCGCGTCGAGCTCGGTGATGACGCGAACCGCCGACTGCTCGTCTTCCTCGACGCTGCGCCGCCCGGCGCGCTCGTCGATGTCGGGCTGGAAGACCGTGACGCGCGGCACCCGCTCCTGCAGCAGCAGCAGCGTCGCCTGCAGGCGCGGGTCGGCGCCGAAGCGGCGCTGCATCGGCCGGTCGAGGAGGAGATGGGCGAGCCCGAGCAGGCCCATGCCCTGGTGGTGCGCCATGTACGAGCGGACGACAGCGCTCGATTGCCCGCGCGGCAGGCGCGACGTCGTGTAGTCGATCGCTTCGTAGAAGCCGTAGCGGCCCCACGCCCCTTCGGCGGCTAGGCGCTGCAGGTTCGCGCACGCCTCCTCGGGAGCGACCATCAGCGCCATCATCGACGCGTACGGTGCGACGACGAGGTCCTCGGCAAGGCCGCGCTTCAGGCCGAGCCCCGGGACGCCGAACGCGCGGTACTGATAGTTGAGCGCGGTGTCGGTCGCGTAATAGCCCGACTCCGAGACGCCCCACGGCACGCCGCGCTGGGCGCCGTACTCGATCTGGCGCCGTACCGCGCCGCGACAGGTCTGGTCGAGCAGCGTGTGCGCATAGCTCGGCATGACGAGCATCGGCATCAGGTACTCGAACATCGAGCCGCTCCAGGAAAGCAGCACCGGTTCGCCGGCGGCCGATGTCAGCAGGCGGCCGAGTGCGAACCAGCTCTCCTGCGCGATCCGGCCCTGGGCGATGCCGACGAAGATGCCGAGCCGTGCCTCCGATGCGAGCAGGTCGTAGTAGCCGGCGTCGGGACGGCGCTCGTCGACGTTGTAGCCGATCGTCATCAGGTGGCGCGACTCGTCGTAGAGGAAGCTCTGGTCCATCTCGGCGAGCGCACCGGCGCGCTCGGCGAGGTCCTCGAGCATCCGCAAGGCGTGGCTCGCTGCGGCCACTCCAGCGCCGGCGCTCGCGCGACCGGCGAGCGCGCGCAAGGTCGGCAGCGGTGCAGCCACCGAGTCGACGGCTGCGGGCAGGAGCTCGAGCTCGTCGAGGCCGGCGCGGACGTCGTGCAGCAGCGCGCCGGCCCAGTAGCTCGCGTCGTCGGCGTTGGCCGCCGCGTCGCCGCCCTCGACCGGCGCCGCGTCGGCGTCGCCGGTCGTCGCTGCCGACGGCGCCTCCGCGTCCGCGTCGATCGCGACGTGCAGCTCGATCGCGAAGCGGTGCAGCAAGCGCAAAGCGTTCCGCCACTCGGCGACGCTGAGCGGCGGCTGTGCGCGCAGGCGCGCGAGCTCGTCGTCGAGCATTGCGAGCGAGAGTGCGATGGTGCGCCGGTGCGCCGTCTCGAGGCGCGACTCGAGCGACTCGCGCAGCACGCCGAGCGTGTCGTGGAGGCCGTCGAGCCAGGACGCGGCGAGCAGCGGTGCGTCGACGAGCGCGAGCAGCCCGGCGCGCAGCGTCAGGAGCTGGCCGGCGAGGTTGCCGCTGTCGACCGTCGAGACGTAGCGCGGCCTGAGCGGCTGCAGCGTCTCGGTGTCGTACCAGTTGTAGAAGTGGCCGCGATGGCGATCCATCGCTTCCATCGTCGTCATCGCGGCGTCGAGGCGCGCCAGCATCCGGCGCAGCGTCAGGTAGCCGAAGTCGCGCGCCGCGAGCGCCGCCAGCAGCGCGAACCCCATGTTGGTCGGCGACGTCCGGTGGGCAACGCGCGCGACCGGATGCTCCTGCATGTTGTCCGGCGGCAGCTGGTTGTCGGCGGCGCCGACGTGGGCATCGAAGAACGCCCAGGTGCGCCGCGCCAGCCGGCGCAGGAACACGGTCTGCGCAGCGTCGAGCAGATGCTGAACCGGCACGAGCGGTCGGTCGATCCACCAGACCAAGAGCGGCGACAGCAGCCAGAGCAGGAGCACCGGGCCGGCGAACGGCAGCGTCTCGGGGCGCAGCAGCGCCAGCGCAGCGGCGGTGCCGAGCGCGAGCAGCGGCCCGGCGGCCATCGTGCGCACGTCGTCCAGCAGGTCGGCGACGGTGCCCGCCGGCGCGGCGATGCGGACATCGGCCGAGGGCCGCCACTCGAGCAGCCGGCGCTTGCTGACTGCGACGCGCCAGAGCGTGCGCGCGATCGCCGCCAGGCTGTAGGCGGCCTCGTGCGGCAGGCATGCGAGCGACTGCGCGACCTGCGTCAGCAGGTTCTGCACCTGGCGGCTTGCCGGCGCAGCGACCGCCGGCTCGCCGCTGCCGGCCGGCTCGAGCGGCCTGAGCAGCGTGCCGACGACGAATGCGGCCAGCGGCACGGCGCCGAGGATCGCGAGGACGACGATCGGCCAGACCGGCGACGGCGGCAGCAGCGTCCACGCGGCGAGCAGCGTCGCGACCATCGCCGCCGGCGCCAGGCTTCGGCGCAGGTTGTCGAGAATCTTCGCGCGCGACAGCAGCGACAGCGGATTGCGCGGCGCACCGGGCAACGTGTGGACGCGCCGGCGCAGCCAGCCGAGCAGCTGCCAGTCGCCACGGATCCAGCGGTAGCGGCGGGCGACGTCGGCGCTGTAGCGGGTCGGCGATTCCTCGAGCAGCTGAACGTCGCTGAGCAGGCCCGAGCGCGCATGGCAGCCCTCGATCAGGTCGTGGCTGAGGATGCGGTTCTCGGGCATCCGGTCGTGCAGTGCGCGCTCGAACGCGTCGACGTCGTAGATGCCCTTGCCGATGAACGATCCTTCGCCGAACAGGTCCTGGTAGACGTCGGAGACGGCACGCGTGTAGGGGTCGATCCCGGGCTCGCCGCCGTACAGGCGCGCATAGCCCGAGCGGTTGGTGCTCGGCAGGCTGAGGCCGACGCGCGGCTGCAGGATGCCGTAGCCGTCGACGACGATGTCGCGCTGCACGCCCTTGCCGAAGCGCGGCCGGTTGAGCGGGTGCGCCATCGTCGCGACGATCTTGGCGGCGGCGTCGCGTGGCAGCTGGGTATCGCTGTCGAGGGTGATCACGTAGCGCACCGCGCGCAGCGCGTCGGTCCGGCCGACGATGCGCGAGAAGCGTTCGCCGCCTTGCGCTGGCTCGTGGCCGCGCAGCAGTGCGTTGAGGTCGCCGAGCTTGCCGCGCTTTCTCTCGTAGCCCATCCAGACGCGCTCGCGCGCGTTCCAGCGACGCGGCCGGTGAAACAGGAAGAAGGAGTCGACGCCGCTGCTGTTCGCATACTTCTCGTTCAGCCCTGCGATGCGCGCCGCGGCGAGCTCGACCAGCGCGTCGTCGCCGGCGAGGTGCTCCTCGTTGGCGTCGTAGAAATCGGTCAGGAGGCTGTAGTGCAGGCGCGGATCGCGGTTGGCAAGGAAGCGCACCTCGAGCGCCTCGACGAGCGCCTCGATCGCTTCCAAACCGCCGAGCATGGTCGGCACGACGACCAGCGTGCGTGACTCAGCGGCGATGCCGTCGCCATAGTCCATGCGCGGCAGTGTCTGCGGCTGGACGAACAGTGTGACGAGCCAGTTCGCGAGCGACACCGCGAGCTGGCTCGTGGCGACGATGAGGCCGAGCGCGAACAACGCCTCGCCCCACCATGGCCAGTGCACTGCCAGCCGCGCTTCGAGCATCAGCCGTGCGACGAGGACGAGCGTGAACGCGGCGATCGTGCCGGCGTAGAGCGGTAGCGCCGAGGCCCTGGCCTTGCGCGCCAATACGATGCGGCGCGGCGGGCGTGCCTGGACCGCCTGCTCGAGGCGCTCCCGGCCGGCGCCGAGCAGGTAGAAGCCGACGTGGCGCTGGCGCGGGTCTCCCGTAGCGCCTGCGTCGGCGCTCGCCGCTGCGGCCTCGGCGAGGGCGACGGCGTTTCGCGCGACCTCGGGTTCCGACGTCGGCGAGAGCGCCGCGATCTCCTCGATCGCATGCCGATAGTGGTCGCGGCTGGCGAAGTCCATCGCCGCGTAGACGCCGCCCGGGTCGCCGCGCAGCGCCTGCTCGACGCTGCTCAGCGACTCGACGAACTCGGCCCAGTCCATCGCGCCGAGCAGGCGCAGGCTGCCGATGCTGTTGCTCACCGAGACCTGGTTGGCGGCCTGCTGGCGTGCCTCGAGCTGGACCAGGTGCTCGATCGACTGGCCGCTTTCGGCGAGGCGCTGCTCGATCCATTGCAGTGCCAGCATCAGCGCCGCGCCGCGACCCTGCAGCCGGCGCGCGAACTCGGCGACGAAGGCGTTGGTGAGCGCCGGCCCCGAGCGCGCCATGTCGGCGATGACGAGGATGAGGTCGCTCGGCGAGTTCTCCGCCACGGCGACCATGCTGTCGGCCCACGCCCCGGCGGTGCCGCGCTCGACATGCGCGACCTCGATCCGCACCGCGACGCGGCGCAGGTTCTCGATCAGCGCCAGCCGCAGCATGATCGGAAACGCCCACAGCTCGCCGAGCCGGAGCGGCTGCACCGACTGGTACGCGGCGACGAAGCGCGTCAGCGTGCCACGGCCGACCTGGCCGTCGCCGTGGGCGATCGCCTGCAGCGCCAGGTCGTAGACGCGCGGCAGCCCGGCGCCGCCGCCGTTGGCGGCAGCCAGCGCGAGGCGCGGGAGCTTCTTGCTGTAGCCGCGCGGCAAGTGCCGGCGCGCCGTCCGGACTTCCTCCTCGATCAGGTAGAAGTTGTCGAGCAGCCACTCGGCCGCCGGCGTATGGCGACGATCGGCGTCGGCGGTGACTGCGAGCTGCTTGGCGACGGCAACGAGGACGCGCTCGTTGTCGGTGAGCCGCGGCAACAACCGGTCGGGCAGCGGCGCGTCGCGCAGGACGTGCGCCTTGGCCAGGCGCTCGCCGTGCGACGCGATCTGCTCGGCGCTGAACAGCTCGGCGCGAAGCGGCGGATCCTCGATCTCGATCTCGCCCGCAGTCGGCACGATGCGCTGCCACCACGTGGGGCTCGAGCGGACGGTGATGGGCGGGTCGCTCGGGAGCTGTGGCATCGGCTCGGCAGGTGTCGGATCGCGGCGCCGGATGGCGCAGGGAAAGTTACCACGACTCGCGAACCGACCTAACGTTGCAGGAACTCGCGCACGAGCGTGATCGTCGCGCCCGGGTTCTCTTCCATGATCCAGTGGCCGGAATCGGGAACGATGCCCTCGGTCACGTCGTCGGCGGCCGCGCGCATGACGACGGCCATCGTCGGCCCGAACGACTTCTCGCCGCCGAGCGCGAGGACCGGCATCTTCAGGCGTTGCCCGGCGAGGAAGGCGCGGTTGTCGATCGCGTCCTGGTCGAACGCCGCGAACTGGGCAAAGCCCGAATGCATCGCCCCCGGCAGCGCGTAGAGCTTGGCGTAGTGTCGGCGCGCTGCTTCGCTGAAGCGAGCGGGAGAGGCCGAGAACTCGTTCCAGAAACGGTCGAGATAGATCCGCTCGCGGCCGGCGACGAGGCGTTCCATGTCCGGGCCGCCGAAGCGGAAGTGCCAGAGCAGCGGGTTCTTCAGGATCTCTTCCCACGGGCCGACGCCGGGCACCGGTGCGTCGATCATCACGAGCCGCCGGACGCGCTCGGGATGGCGGGCGGCGAACTGGAACGCGACCATGTTGCCGATGTCGTGGGCGACGACGTCGGCCTGCTGGACGCCGACCGCGTCCAGGACGGCGGCGACATCCTCGGCCTGTGTCTTCTTGTCGAATCCGCCTGCCGGCTTCGACGACAGCCCGAGGCCGCGCAAGTCCGGCACGATGACCGTGTGGTCGTGCGCCAGGTCGACGGCGAGCGGCGCCCACATGTCGCCGGTCTCGCCGTAGCCATGGAGCAGCACGACCGCGGGGCCCGAGCCGCCGGAGCGGACGTGGATCGTCACGCCGTCTGCCGCGACCTTGCGCACCGTGAATCCGGGAAAGCTGAAGCCTTGCGCCCAGGTCCACGCGGGGACGAGGAGCCAGACCAGGGCAACGACTGCCAGGCGTGTGCGAACGCGCATCGGAACCTCCCGAAAGAATGAAGAGCCTCGAGTCTGCGCGGCGGGAAGGGCGCCGACTAGTCTGCGCACGTCGGATTCATCTTCAACTGCTGGTTTAAGATGAAGCGTGGCGAAATTGGAGCATCTGGTCTCGTTCGTCCAGACCGCAGAGAGCGGCAGCTTTTCCGCCGCTGCGCGCGTCCTCGGCCTGACGCCGGCCGGAGTGAGCAAGAACGTCGGCCGCTTGGAAGCCGACCTCGGCGTCCGGCTCTTCCAGCGCAGCACTCGCCGCCTCGCGCTCACCGAGGGCGGCGAACGGTTCCTC
>DASXIP010000104.1:0-3320 GCA_036497875.1 Caldimonas sp. | reverse complement strand
GGCGTAGGCGCGGTAGAGCGCGCCGGCCGGCTGGCGCAGCGATTCGAGCGGCTGCAGCAAGGTGAAGATCGACGGCGGCACCTGCCAGCGTGGATCGTCGACGTGGTCGGCAACTCCCGGCTCGCCGGCGACGGCGATCGGTGGCGGGGCCGCCGCGCTGCCACTCGCTGCGGTCGTGACACCGCGCACCGCGGCCATCGCGCAGACGCGTTCCTGGGCGCTGCGCGCCGGCGCGAGAAAAACCGCCGGCGTGGCGTCGCCGCCGCCAATGTAGATGCAGCCGGGGACGCCGCCCCATGGGTTCTTGCGTGTCACCTCGCGCGCGGTGAGCTGCATCTGCTGGTCGGCGCGCCAGCGGGCCAGCGTCGCGCTGCCTTCGGTACCACGCCAGGCGAGCGTCTCCAGCATTGCGGCGTCGGCGCGGCGCAGCGACTCGAGCGCGTCGGCGAGGTCGTCGCAGCGGACCTGGAAGCGGCGGCCGGGCGCATCGGCGGCCTCGACCGGCGTCGCGAGGGCGTCCGCCGCAGCAGCGAACCAGCGCGCCGGATCGAGGCCGACGTGGTGCTCGACGCGCGCCTTCGTGCGGCTGCTGAAGCGCAGCAGCGCGGCATCGATCTCGTTCATCTGCAGCGCGATCTGCTCGGCGGCCGTCGTCTCGACCTTGGCGCCGACGAGATCGCGCAGCCACAGTGCGGCCGGCGAGCCGCCGCCCCACTCGCCACGGCAGGCCGGAATGCCGGCGAGGACGGCGAGCGCGTCGGTGTGCTGCGGCGCGTCGCTGCGTCGTTCGACGATGGCGCGCTCGAAGGTCTTCAGCGCGGCGACGCGGCGGACGCTGACGTAGCGATCGCTGCGGCCCTGGCGGTCGATGCTGTCTGGCTCGCCCGGGCGGACGACGGCGACGAGCGCGATCACGCCGAGCAGCACCGGAACGATCGCGGCGCTCGCCGCGATCGCGCACTCGAGCAGCGAGACGCGGCGGTGCTCAGCCACGGCGACCTCCGTTCGCCGGGTCGAGCGCAGTGCGACCGCCTTGCGCGACGTCGACGTTCAGGCAGAGCGCGAGGAAAGCGATGTTGACGAGCATCGACGTCATGCCGAAGCTGACGAACGGGAACGTCACACCGGTGAGCGGTAGCACCGCGAGGTTGCCGGCGACGGTGACTGCGAGCTGGCACGAGGTCATCACAACCCACGCGACCGAGATCCAGCTGACGATCGCCTGGCCGTCGTTGGCGAGCTGGCCGTCGCTGCCGACCAGGCGTGGCTCGCCGCGCGTGACGCGGCCATGGTGGCGGATCAGGCGGTGCAGCCAGATCGCCATCGCGATCGAGCCGGCCCATGCCGCGACCGGCCCGAAGACGCCGACCAGCGCGGTGAACGTGTAGTCGCTGTGGATCTGCGCCGGAACGCCGCTGCAGGCGCGTCCGGTCGACAGGCCGCACCACGGGACCGAGCCGAGGCCGAACCCGTCGGCCGGCGCGGCGCGCTGGAACCACGACACCAGCGCCAGCTGGTCGTTGATCGAGGCGAACGGCGCGGCGGCGCTCTCGAGGCGGCTCGCGGTGACGGTGTCGTAGGCACCGACCCTGAACAGCGCCGCCGTGATCGCGCCGATCCAGCCGACGAAGAGGACGAGAGCCAGCGCGAACGAGACGACGACCTGGCCGCTCCGGTGGTGCCACCACATCGCCAGCGCAGCGGCGAGGAAGGCGCCGCTCGCATAGCCGGCGATCAGCAGCGGCCCCATGTCGTGGGTGGCGAACATCGCTCCGACGAGGACGCCAACGACGAACAGGATCGGCCAGGCATAGCGGAAGAACGAAAGCACCGCGCGGCCGTTCTTCGCCAGTCGCTCGGTGAGCGGCCCGGCGCGCAGGAAGAAGAACCACGCCGCGCCGCCGATCAGCCAGACGCGGCCGAGCTCCGAAGTGAGCTGGCGCTTGTTCGCGAGGACGATGCCGAAGGCGAGTACCGCGACGATCGTCGCGGCGACGAGCAGCGAGCCGACGCCGACGCGGCCGACGCGGCGGCTCGCCCGTTGCAGCGCTTCGCCGCCGACCGAGAGCGACCAGGCGAAGCCACGGGCCAGCGACCCGCGCAGGAAGACGAGCACCGACAACGCGAGCATTGCCAGCCAGAGGTGGCCCTGGTGGTAGAGCGCGAGGTAGCGGTTGCTGGCATGCGCCGAGAGCGAGAGGTCGAACAGCAGCAGCCAGCCGACGCCGGTCGCGACGACGAATCCGGCGTAGCCGATCCGCGTGCTCATCGCGCGCGTCGGCGCGGTGCGTGGCGGTGAACCCTTGGGCGTCACGATCGCTGCGAGCGCGATGATCGCCGCGGCGGCGACGAGAGCAACGACGAACAGCGCCGGTGGCGACATCCAGCCGGCGTCGGCGCGCGCCAGGCCGAAGTCGCGGCCGCCCGAGAGCGGCCACGGCACGCGTGCTGCCCACGCCGCGATTGCCCAGGCCGCGAGCGCTGCGGCGACGCCGAGCCCGGCTCGCGCGGCACGCCGGCTCCAGACGACGAAGACGAAGCCGAGCGCCATCGCTGCCGCCCACTGTGTTCCCGCGGATCGGGTGAGCGCCCGCATCGCCTCGTTCTTGCGCGCGTTAGCGACCGACCGGCGGGCGTCGGCCATCAGCGACGCGGTCGCCGCGAGCGCCTCGGCGCCGCCGGCACAGCCCGAGGTGGGCGATGGCGGCGGCGGCAGCGCGGCATCGGCGGCCAGCGCGGGGGTCGCGCGGCGGCCATCGAGTGCGGCCGCGAGCAGCAGGACCGCATTGGCGCGCGCGCTCTCGGCGGCAGCGTCTTGCGCCTGGCCGCCGGGCGCACGCGTCGCCAGCGACGAGTCGACCCAGCGCGCCGTGCAGCGCAGCGGCAACGGACCGGCGCTGGCGCCGCGGGTGAGCTGGAAGCGCTCGACGAAGGGTGCGAGGTCGGACTCGATCGCGGCGACGGCATCGCCGTCGTCGCGCAACGCGGCGCCGCCGCTCTCGGCCTCGCTGCCGAGCGCGCGCGCGCGCTCGTCGGCGGCGTGCAGCGGCCGCACGAACGCCTGCGTCGCTTGGCCGAGCGCGCTGGCGAGCGGGGCGGGAAGCGAGGCGAGCGGGCGCGGCGAAGCCGAGGTCGATCGCCTGCTGCAGAGCGCTGCCCCAAGATCCGGCGATGCCAGCGCGGCGACGGCGTTGCAGGTCTGCGCGAGCACCGGCTCCGGCAGCCCGGCGACAGCGATGCCGCGGTCGAGGAAGCGCGAGTCGCGACCGGGATCGAGCGTCGCGATGCGCGCGAATAGCGGCCACAGCCAGGCGATCGCC
>DASXIP010000103.1:0-1825 GCA_036497875.1 Caldimonas sp. | reverse complement strand
TTCGACCGCGCCGCGGCGCACGGCATGCGCCTCGCGATCGCCTCGGGCACCGCGGTGCGCTTCGAGCCCGGGCAGCAGCGCACCGTCGAGCTCGTCGACTTCGCGGGCGAACGTCGCGCGTACGGTTTTCGCGGCCTCGTCCACGGCAGCCTTTGATGACGACGATCTCGCGCCGCGCCTATGCTGAGATGTACGGGCCGACGGTCGGCGACCGGCTCCGCCTCGCCGACACCGGGCTCGTCGTCGAGGTCGAGGACGACTACACCTTGCGCGCCGGCGGCTACGGCGAGGAAGTGAAGTTCGGCGGCGGCAAGACGATCCGGGACGGCATGGGGCAGAGCCAGCGCGCCGCGGCCGAGGTCGCCGACACGGTGATCACGAACGCGCTCGTGATCGACCACTGGGGCATCGTCAAGGCCGACGTCGCGATCAAGTCGGGCCGCATCGCTGCGCTCGGCAAGGCCGGCAATCCCGACGTCCAGCCGGGCGTCGACATCGTCATCGGCCCGGGCACCGAGATCATCGCCGGCGAGGGAATGATCCTGACCGCTGGCGGCGTCGACTCGCACATCCACTTCATCTGCCCGCAGCAGATCGAGGCGGCGCTCGCGAGCGGCGTGACGACGATGCTCGGCGGCGGCACCGGTCCCGCGACGGGAACGTTCGCGACGACATGCACGCCGGGCCCGTGGCACCTCCACTCGATGCTGAAGGCGGCCGAGGCGTTCCCGATGAACCTCGGTTTCATGGGCAAGGGCAACGCCAGCCTGCCGGCGGCGCTCGACGAGCAGGTCGAGGCCGGCGCGTGCGGCCTCAAGTTGCACGAGGACTGGGGGACGACGCCGGCAGCGATCGACAACTGCCTCGCCGTCGCCGAGCGCCACGACGTTCAGGTGACGATCCACACCGACACGCTCAACGAATCCGGGTTCGTCGAGGACACCGCAGCAGCGTTCAAGGGCCGCGCGATCGCGACCTTCCACACCGAAGGTGCGGGCGGCGGCCACGCGCCCGACATCATCAAGCTCGCGGGCCTCGCCAACGTGCTGCCGTCGTCGACCAACCCGACCATGCCGTACACGGTCAACACGGTCGACGAGCACCTCGACATGCTGATGGTCTGCCATCACCTCGACCCGTCGATCGCCGAGGACCTGGCGTTCGCCGAGAGCCGGATCCGCAAGGAGACGATCGCCGCCGAGGACGTGCTGCACGACCTCGGCGTGTTCTCGATGATGTCGAGCGACAGCCAGGCGATGGGCCGCGTCGCCGAGGTGATCGTGCGGACCTGGCAGGCGGCCGACAAGATGAAGGCGCAGCGCGGCTGGCTCGCTCCCGAGCGCGGCGTCGCCGTCGCGCCTTGCGCGCGCGAATCGCGCAGCGACAACTTCCGCGTCCGCCGCTATGTCGCCAAGTACACGATCAACCCGGCAATCACGCAGGGCATCGCGCACGAGGTCGGCTCGGTCGAGCCCGGCAAGCTCGCCGACCTCGTGCTCTGGAAGCCGGCGTTCTTCGCCGTCAAGCCGTCCCTCGTGATCAAGGGCGGCATGATCGCGATGGCGGCGATGGGCGACCCGAGCGCGTCGATCCCGACGCCGCAGCCTGTGCACTACCGGCCGATGTTCGGCGCCTACGGCCCTGCCCTCGCGGTCTCGTGCGTCAACTTCGTCTCGCAGGCGTCGATCGACGCCGGCATCGGCGACAGGCTCGGCCTCTCGCGTCCGCTCAGCGCGGTGCGCGGCACGCGCACGATCGGCAAGGCCGACATGGTGCTGAACGGGGCGACGCCGAAGATCGACGTCGATGCGCAGACCTACGAGGT
>DASXIP010000102.1:0-1730 GCA_036497875.1 Caldimonas sp. | reverse complement strand
GTCTGGCGCGCCGCCGGGCTCGAGACGATGGAGAAGGAAGAAGCGATCGCGTTCTGCGAGAAGCTGTTCGCGAAGTATCTCGATGGCCACAAGCTGATGTCGAACGCCACCCACTTGCGCGGCTCGGCGCAATGGATCCGTTTTCCGCGCGTCGTCTGCGACACCTGGGTGCACCGTGGCGGCCATCGCGGCTCGACGCCGATCGTCCTCATGGGCGACGCCGCGCACACCGCGCACTTCTCGGTCGGCTCCGGCACCAAGCTCGCGCTCGAGGACGCGATCGAGCTCGCGCGCTGCATCGCCCGCGCGCCGGGCGACCTCGACGGCGCGCTCGAAGCGTACGCGGCGGTGCGCAGCGTCGAGGTGCTGAAGATCCAGAACGCGGCACGCAATTCGACCGAGTGGTTCGAGCACGTCGACCGCTACGTCCACCTGCCGCCCGAGCAGTTCGCGTACTCGCTGCTGACGCGCAGCCAGCGCATCAGCCACGAGAACCTGCGCCTGCGCGACAAGGAGTACGTCGAGGACTACGAGGACTGGATCGCCGAGCACGCCGGCCTGCAGCGCGCCACCCTCGGCCATTCGATCCCGCCGATGCTGACGCCTTTTGCCGTCCGCGGCGTGACGCTCGCGAACCGGATCGTCGTCTCGCCGATGGCGCAGTACTCGTGCAGCGACGGCATTGCCGGCGACTTCCACCTCGTCCACCTCGGCGCCCGCGCGATGGGCGGCGCCGGTATGGTCGTCGCCGAGATGACGTGCACGTCACCCGACGCACGCATCACGCCGGCGTGCCCGGGCCTGTGGAACGCGGCACAGCGCGATGCCTGGAAGCGAATCGTCGACTTCGTCCACGCCAATACCGGGGCCAGGATCGCGATGCAGATCGGCCACGCCGGGGCAAAGGGATCGACGCGCGTGCCCTGGGAAGGGGAGGACCAGCCCCTGGCAGAGGGCAACTGGCCGCTGGTCTCGGCGTCGCCGCAGCAATACCTCGACGGCGTCAGCGACTGGTCGCGCGCGATGACGCGCGCCGACATGGACCGCGTCACCGGCGACTTCGTCCGCGCGACGCGCTACGCCGCCGAGGCCGGCTTCGACTGGCTCGAGCTGCATTGCGCGCACGGCTACCTGCTGTCGTCGTTCATCTCGCCGCTCACCAACCAGCGCACCGACGCCTACGGCGGCTCGCTCGCCAACCGGCTCCGCTTCCCGCTGGAGGTCTTCGCCGCGATCCGCGCAGCGTGGCCCGAGCAACTGCCGATCTCGGTCCGCATCTCGGCGCACGACTGGGTCGAGGGCGGCATCACGCCCGACGACGCGGTCGAGATCGCGCGCGCGTTCAAGGCCGCGGGCTGTGACCTGATCGACTGCTCGTCGGGGCAGGTCAGCAAGCGCCAGCAGCCGGTCTACGGCCGCATGTACCAGACGCCGTTTGCCGACCGCATCCGCAACGAGGCCGGCATCGCGACGATCGCGGTCGGCGCGATCTCGGAGGCCGATCACGTCAACAGCATCATCGCCGCCGGCCGCGCCGACCTCTGTGCGATCGCGCGGCCGCACCTCGCCAATCCGGCGTGGACGCTGCT
This sequence comes from Caldimonas sp., assembly GCA_036497875.1. Lineage (GTDB taxonomy): Bacteria > Pseudomonadota > Gammaproteobacteria > Burkholderiales > Burkholderiaceae_C > Schlegelella_A. The sequence continues at coordinate 141 of DASXIP010000102.1, read as the reverse complement.
CGAGGCGGCCAAGATTGGCGTCACCGAGATCGACTGGCCGAAGCAGTACCGCTCGGCCAAGCAGCAGCTCGAGCGCAACCTCGAGCGCGAGAAGCAGCTGGCGGCGCAGGGCGCGGGTCTCTCCGCGCTCGAGCAGGCCAA
>DASXIP010000101.1:0-1669 GCA_036497875.1 Caldimonas sp. | reverse complement strand
CGCAACAACCCGACCAACGCCAACAGCGCCGACGGCGAGGTGATGCTCGACATCGAAGTCGCCGCTGCGATCGCGCCCAAGGCAAAGATCGCGGTGTACTTCGCGCCGAACACCAACCAGGGCTTCCTCGACGCGATCACGACCGCCGTGCACGACAGCGTCAACAAGCCGTCGGTGATCTCGATCAGCTGGGGCTCGGCCGAATCGAACTGGACGGCGCAGGCGATGACCCAGTTCGACCAGGCGTTCCAAGCCGCCGCCGCGATGGGCGTGACGGTGTGCTGCGCTGCCGGCGACAACGGCTCGACCGATGGCGTCAGCGACGGCAAGGCGCACGTCGACTTTCCGGCGTCGAGCCCGTTCGCGCTCGGCTGCGGCGGCACCCGGATCAGCGCCGCCGGCAACGCGATCAGCGACGAGGTCGTCTGGAACGACAACGCCAAGACGAGCGCGACCGGTGGCGGCGTCAGCGGCTTCTTCGCCGTGCCGGCCTACCAGAAGTCGGCCAAGGTGCCGCCGATCGCCGGCGGCACGAAGACCGGCCGCGGCGTTCCCGACGTGGCAGGCGACGCCGACCCGAACAGCGGCTACCGCGTCCGCGTCGACGGCCAATCGATGGTGATCGGCGGCACGAGCGCGGTCGCGCCGCTCTGGGCCGGGCTGATCGCGTTGCTGAACCAGAAGCTCGGCAAGCCGGTCGGCTATCTGAACCCGCTGCTCTACGGGTCGCTGGTGGGGAGCGGCGCGTTCCGCGACGTCGTCACCGGCAACAACGGTGGCTACGCTGCCCGCCCGGGCTGGGATGCATGCACCGGCTGGGGCTCGCCGGTCGGCAGCAAGTTGCTAGCGGGCCTCGGCGTGAAGCCGACGAAGAAGAAGGCGACAAGCAAGCGCGCGTAGCGGCGAGGAGCGCTTCCCACTCGTACGGGGCTAAGAAGCCTCGCTCACGTGCGCTCGAGGCGGGGCCGCGCATGTATTCGTCGTCGGTGACTTTCTCCATCCACACGACATTCTTTCCGTCGAGCGCTTCCTGAACGGCATGTGCGTCATGGCAGTCGTCGGCGTCGCGTCGTGCCAGTGCTTGTGACCGGGCAGGCACCGGATCACGGCCCGCCCGAATTTCGACGATCGGTTCCCTTCGAAGTGGTACGGCGGACGCCGCCCGAAAGTCGCGACCTCGCCATGGGGAGCCTCCACCGCTTGTCTCGATCTCGCACTCGGGGTCGCGACTCCTGCGCTCGGCCTGGTCGCCGGACAGGTCGGTCTGCGAATGGTGTTTTTGGTCAGCGCGGCCCTCGTCGTCAGCGCAGCCGTCATTGCGCTGCAGATTCTTCGCCTCGAACGGGCGTGATACTTGATGTCTCCCATGGCGAACGCCCTCGGCTTGCGAAGTTTCGGCGCGCATTGCGTGCCTTCCGCCGCGCGCGGCTGGAAGTGGTCCCTGCTGCTGCTGGTCGCCGTGGTCGGGCTTGTCGACGTCTGGGCGCTCAGCAACTGGCGCGCGAGCGTCGATCCGACCATCCACGGCTCGCTGCTCGTCGACCTCGACCTGCCGTCGGGCGGTTGGCAGACGCTGCGAGGCGTTGATCCGCAGTCGCCGCTGCATGCCGCCGGCGCCGCGGCCGGCGATGCGGTGCGCCTGCGTCCCGGCGACAGCTTCCTGCGCGAC